>CBDUYZ010000108.1:0-8139 GCA_965371575.1 uncultured bacterium | reverse complement strand
CACCGACCTGGGCCGCCATATTCGCCAGGGTGTCGCTGCCGGCATCACCGTATTGGGCTGCGTCTGGAGCGCCGCCCACGCCGAGACCGTCCAGGATGATGAGAATGGCCAAGGCCATGAATTTTTCTCCTTTTGAATTTCAATACGGTGAAGGTTAGCCCCAGACCGGGACGCCCGTCAACAGCTTCACCTTGCCAGCACAGGACATCCGGTTAGAATGTGGGACATGAAAAACGACCTTTTTTCCACAGGCGGCAACGGCGCCGCCTCCCCTCCGCCGATCGGCGGTGAGCCCGGCCGCCAGACCCCGCTGGCGGACAGGATGCGGCCGCTTTCCCTGGACGAGGTGGTCGGTCAGGAGGACCTTCTCGGCGCGGATGGCCCGCTGCGACTCCTCCTGGAAGGGGACTCCCTGCCGTCCCTGTTGCTGTGGGGACCACCGGGCTGCGGCAAGACCACCGTTGCCCGCCTGGCGGCCCGCTATTCCCAGGCGCGTTTTCTGGAATACAGCGCCGTCGCGGTAGGGTCGAAGGAGTTGAAGGCGGTCATGGTCGAGGCCGAGAAGCTCAAGCTGGTGACCGGTGCCCGGACCATCCTTTTCCTGGACGAGATCCACCGCTTCAACAAGGCCCAGCAGGACGCCCTGCTGCCGTGGGTGGAGCGGGGCGACGTCACCCTGATCGGAGCCACCACCGAGAACCCCAGCTTCGAGATCAACAGCGCTCTCATCTCCCGGACCCGGCTTTTCGTCCTGGCGCCCCTCACTCCCGCGTCCATCGCCAGCCTTTTGGAACGGGCCCTGACAGATCCCAAAGGCTTGGACGGCGCCCTGTCCCTGACCGGCGAAGCGGTGACCATGCTGTCGGAAATGAGCGAGGGAGACGCCCGGGTAGCCCTGGGTCTACTTGAAACCACGGCCGCGGCCGTGAAGGCCGGTTTTTCAGGTGGGCAGCCGGGGCGGCCCCTTGAAGCCGGGGCTCTTGCCGAACTCATTAAAATCAGGGCCGCACGCTACGACAAGGCCGGCGAGGAGCACTTCAACGTCATCTCCGCCTTGCACAAGTCACTGCGCAACAGCGACGTCCAAGCCGCTCTGTATTGGATGACCCGTATGCTGGAAGGAGGCGAGGACCCCCTGTACATCGCCCGCCGGTTGGTGCGTTTCGCCAGCGAGGATGTCGGTCTGGCCGACCCCGACGCTCTGCGTCAGACCCTGGCCGCACGGGATGCGGTCCATTTCCTCGGTATGCCCGAGGGCGCGCTGGCCATGGCCCAGGCCGTGGTCTACCTGGCCCTGTCCCCCAAGAGCAACGCCCTGTACAAGGCCTACGGGAAAACATCCCGCGAGGTGGCTAGCGGACACAACCCGCCGGTGCCGATGCACCTGCGCAACGCACCGACCCGTCTTATGAAGGAACTGGGTTTCGGTGGCGGCTACATCTATGCCCATGACACCGACCAGGGCATCGGCGACATGAACTGTCTGCCGGACAGCCTGAAGGGAACGGATTTCTTCCAACCGGGCACCCGGGGTTTCGAAACCGAATTGGCCGCCCGTATGGAACAGATTCGCAAGTGGCACGCCCGGCGCCGGGCCCGGGCCGCACCAGCCGCCGGTCTCGGCGCCAACTCGGTGAAAAAGACGCTCTCCACCCCAACAGAACCTAAAACAGGAGATAACGGATGAAACGAATCGGAGTCTTGACCGGCGGCGGCGACGCAGCCGGCATGAACACGGCCCTGAGAGCCGTCGTACGCACCGCCTGCAGGATGGGGGCGGAAGTCATCGGGATCAAGAAGGGTTGGCGAGGTCTGGCCGAAGGCACCTCCGTGAAGATGACGCCCAACCTGGTCAGCGGTATCCTCCACCAGGGCGGCACCATCCTGCAAACCTTTCGCTACCCGGAATTCGCCACCGATGAGGGCACCGCGCCGGTGGCCAGGACCCTCGACAAGCTCAATCTCGACGGCATGATCATCATCGGGGGCGACGGCAGCTTCCGCGGCGGAACGAAGCTGATGAAGGAGTTCGGTCTTCCGATCGTGGGAGTGCCCGCGACCATCGACAACGATATCCCCGGCACCGATATCTCGATCGGTTTCGACACGGCGCTGAATATCGCCATCGAGGCCGTGGACAAGGTCCGCGACACGGCGACCAGCCACGGCCGGATCTTCGTCATCGAGGTGATGGGACACGAGTACGGCCTGCTGGCCGCCCAGACGGCCATCGCGACGGGGGCCGAGGAGGTGCTGCTGCCCGAGATCCCGTTCAACCTCGACGAGCTGTGCCGGAACATCGCCGCCGGGTACAAGCGGGGCAAGCAGCACGCCATCATCATCGTCGCCGAAGGAGCAGGCAAGGCATCCTACATATCCTATGAGATCAAGACGCGTCTCAAACGGGGCGTCCGCATGGTTGTGCTGGGCCATGTCCAGCGCGGCGGGTCGCCCTCCGGTTACGACCGCATTCTTGCTTCCCGACTGGGCCACCGGGCCACCGAAATGCTCTTCGAGGGCAAACACGGCGTGATGGTCGGTGTGGTGGCAAACAAGTTCAAGACCAGCAGCCTGGAAAAGAAAACCAAGGTCTCCACCAAGGCCGTCCTCAGGGACGCCAGACTTATGGAGATTCTCGTCTAGCGGCTTGTCGCGGATCGTCCTGCAAAAGAAACAGCGGTCTCCCCCGGTGGGAGGCCGCTGTTTTTTTATCAGCGAATCGTAATGATCAGGAACGGATCAAATATCGCGCGCGGATCCTTCCACGAATGTATTGCCGAACTTGAACCAGTTGATCTTCATGGTGCCGATCACGTGTCCGAGGACATCATGCTCGATCTTACGCTTGGTGTACTCTTCTTCGAGAGTAAGCAGCGAGAACGACCCGATAAGCGGCAGATCCTTATCCAACAGGAGGTGCAGCATCCAATCCGCGCCGGCGGTAAGTTCCGTGATCTCAATCGAGGACTCCGGAAACACGGCGTACCAGGCATAATCCTCGGCGGAAGGATTGGCCCTCACCGAATCAGCCAGATCGTGGCGGGGTAAATAGACAAAAGTTTCGACGCCGGTCTGGATGGGTTTCAGATCGCCGTCCTCCTCCTCGGGCAGGAAGGTGGTACGGGCATCCTTCAGATCCTTGGTCTTCCAGCCGAGATCGGGCAGCGCGGCGCCCGGGGTCTCGAGATCCACGGCGCCGGCGCGCAGCAGGGTAGGCAGGATGTAGCTGTCAGGCACCGGAAGGCTGTCGGCTTCCACCACGCCATTGCGCTTGATCCGCTGGATCACCAGATGCGTCGGGGCCGGGGAAAAGGTCTTTTTTACACCCAGCAGGGTTCCGGACAGATTCCGGTAATTGTGTTCGAGATCCTCGCCGACCAGAAACTCGAGAATATTCCCTTCGCGCACCATGGCGGTATTGCCTCGGACATAGTCGAACTCGGGAGCGTCGATCTCGAAAAGGAAACCAATGCTTAAGGTGTCGCCATTGGTAACCCTAAGGAGGGAATCATAGACGTAAGGGTCCACTACTTCCTTTTTCCCGCAACCGGAAAGACCGACCAAAGTCACTGTCAGCAGACCGAGCAGCACGACCGAAACCCAGCGACGCGCAGAAGAAACACCGAACATGAACCAACCTCCCAAAAGGTGTGCTCCCGGCCTTGCAGATGGGGCGCAAAACAGAATTAGACGAAACCCGGTCCATCGTCACCATAACGGCAAACATAATGGCCGGACATCAGGGCCGGACTTCAAAACCGTCAACAGTTGCCTTCGACCCCATGAAATTGGGGTATCCGGAGGCAAAAAGCAAATGCATTCCCCTCAGGAATGATCGCCTGGCGACGGCGACCCGGAGAACCCCTGCCTGGGAAGCGAAAATTAAAGTCGCGGCAGCCTTTTGACGACTCCCAGGACGTCCTTCTGGTTCGAGAGCGCTCCATCCCAGAGGGCTTGGAAGGCCTGCCAATGGTCCGGCAACAGGATACCCGCGGGAGAGAACACCTGGGAAAATCTGCCCCGCCTTTCAGCCAAGGGGTAGCCCGGAAGGCCCTGCCTGGACAGGCGTCCGTCCACGCAAACGGCCCACGCCTCGGCAAAGGCTTCGGCCATGTCCGGCGGTAGGTTCCGCCCCGCCACGTCCCCACGGACCAGGTCACGAACCGTCAGTAGGTGATGGTGAAGGAAGATCGCCGACCGTTCCACCGAAAATTCCGCCTCAGCGCCGCCGGACTCATCCACCGGCGGGGGCGACTGCTCCCAGACCGCCCGTGGCGGATAAACCGAATCACTCCCCCGCCTCCGGCGCCCAAAACATCCCCCATGACAGAACAGGACCAACACCGGCAGTTCATCCGGACCGGACCCGGGTTGAAGACGGTACCAGACTCCGTCCTGTCCCGGCAGATCGTCCCCGCAAATCCGGATGCCCGAGACATCACGTGCCAGACCGAGGGCCTTCCCCGCAGACTCGGCCAAGGGGGTCAACGCTGCGGCCAAGTCGTCCGCCATACCTGCACAGGAAACCTGAAGCGAGGAACTCGCCATGCCGGATCAACCTTCCACGATCATCCTGCCGCCGCCGACCGGTTGCAGGGAGGCGGTGAAATGACGGAGGGCCGGTGGTTCCCAGGTGATTTCCAGCCCGCGCAGCCTTTCGCCGATCTCCATGACACGCGCGCAGGAATCAGCCACGTAATCCAGCTGGGTGTGGGTGTAGACCCGGCGCGGAATCGCGAGCCGGACCAGTTCCATGGCCGGGCTGACCATCTCCCCGGTTTCCGAATCCTTGTGTTCGAACATGAGGCTGCCTATCTCGACGCCTCGCACACCTCCCTCGATATAAAGGGCCGCGGTGAACACCTGGGCCGGAAACTGCGCTTGCGGGATGTGCGGAAGGGCCTTGCGGGCGTCCAGGTACACCGCGTGGCCGCCGGTGGGCCGCAGATATGGAACACCCAATTCATCGAGGCGCCTGCCCAGCCGTGCGACCTGCCCGATGCGGTAGGCCAGGTAATCGGGATCCAGAACCTCCCGTAGCCCCTGGGCAACAGCGGCCAGGTCGCGGCCGGCCAATCCTCCGTAAGTCGGAAAACCTTCCCGCAAGATCAGCAGGTTGGTGATATCCCGGGCCCATTGGTCGTCGTTGAGACACAGGAAGCCGCCGATGTTCACCAGGCCGTCCTTCTTTGCGCTCATGGTGCACCCCTGGCCCAGGGCGAACATCTCCCGGCAGATCTCCTTGATGTCCTTGTCGGCGTAGCCATCTTCCCGCTGCTGAATAAACCAGGCGTTCTCGGCGAAACGGCAGGCGTCGAAGATCAGGGGCACCCCCACCTCACCGCAGAACGCGGAAACTTCCCGCATGTTGGCCATGGACACCGGTTGGCCCCCGCCGCTGTTGTTGGTGATGGTAAGCATGACAAAGGGAATGCGGGGCGTCCCATATTTTTCGAAGACCGTCCGCAATTTCTCCATCGACATGTTTCCCTTGAAGGGAGCCTCTACGGCGGGGTCGAGACCCTCTTCGCCGATGCAGTCCATGGCGATGGCCCCGGTGTTTTCGACGTTGGCCCGGGTAGTGTCGAAGTGGATGTTGTTGGGAACCACGTCACCCGCCTTGAGGATCACGTTGAACAGCATGCCCTCGGCGGCCCTGCCCTGATGGGTGGGAAGGACATGCTTGTAACCGAAAATATCCCGGATGGTGTTCTCGAAGTCGGCGAAGGATTTGCTGCAGGCATACGCTTCATCGCCGCTCATGAGCGCGGCCCATTGCAGATCGCTCATGGCGCTTGTGCCGCTGTCGGTCAGCAGATCGACGTATATGGCTTCGGACGGAATCTTGAACACGTTGTAGCCGGCGGCGCGGAGGTGGCGCACTCGCTCTTCACGGCTAACCCTCTGGATTTTTTCGACGACCTTGATCCGATAGGGTTCGAAGGGCAGGTCCATGGACGAATCTCCTTGCCAGGCTGTGGAATCAGTCAACACCGTACGATACCGAAACTAGTCATTGCCCGGGCCCGGGACAAGCTCGCTGGAGCAGGGTTTTCCCGTTATTCGTGAGCCTCCGACGGCAAGGGGGACTTCTCCTGGTACAGGACCAGCAGACTGTCGGTGACCCTGACCAGGGACTCGTAATGCTGCCGGACGGGCTCGGTCCCCAAACACAGGTATGCAGCCCCCGGCATGGCGCCGCCCAGCGGCCGGGCTGCCGAAGTCAGAACCGCCAGGGGACGGCGATATGGGGGGCCTTTGGCTGCCAGGTCATCCAACATGCTGTACCACCAGGCTTCCCACAGCGGCACCGTTCTCAGGGTGGCAAGGGCCTCGTCGCCGTATTGTTCGAGCAAACGCATGATCCGCTCCCCGGCCGCGGGGCGGGCCAGGAAAGTATTGGCCCAACTGGTCGGCGCCACCAGTTCGGCGAATTCGCTCAGCGTGATCTCCCCGGAGAAATCTTGCCCGTCGGCCCAGTCCCGCCAGGCCGCGGCGCCCTCCGGCCCGAGCAGCCTGGGCGTCAACAGATCGGGCTGCTCCTCGTGCCCGGTAACCGGCTCGCCACCGGGCCGTGGGGATTCCCCAGCGGAGTCGCCCAAGCCGCACTGCGGACCGAAGGCCTCGGCCAGATGGCCACCCAGCGCGAGATGATCGGTTGCCGCGGCGAGGAATTCCCGGGGTCCGGGCAGAAGCAGACTCTCCAGACGGGTCTCCAGAACGGCCAACCAGCCGCGGTCCCTGATTGACGAGCCGAGATACTCCAGATCGCCGGGCATCGGGGCGGTCATCCGCAACGGAGTCACGAGTCTGCCGGCTTGATGATCATGAACCACCCGTGACAGGCACTGGTCGAGGTTGGCGGCATAGTCCGAGATGAGAACCCCCTTGTCCCGACGCTGGGCGCCGCCGCTCCGGTACTCGATCGGGACCAGCCTCCGGATTTCCGACCACAGCTTCTTGGCCGACCTGCGCTGACCGGGCAGGTCGACGATGTCGCTTGTACGCGGGGTTGTCAGGAAAAGGTGTTCCCAGGGTTCGAGAGTGGCAGCTGGATCCACGGTCATGATCAGGCGCCGTCCGCGGCCGGTCTGGGCGATCCGGTAGCGCGTTTCGGAATCGAACCGTTGCGCTTCACACATGATGACCAGAGCGGCGGCGGGATCAGCCAGAGAGGTCCTCGCCGAAGGGGTCTCCGACCGAAAAACGTCATCAGCGGGCACCCTGACGTCCAGGGGACCGGACAGGCCGAGGCGCAGGAATTCCCGGCTGACCATGGCCGCCACCGCTTCGTCCGGACAGAAGATGGTGATCTCGGGGATGTCCCCGGTCGTAAGGCCGGCCTTCAACAGACCGCGGCCCAGGGCTTCGTGGCGGCCGGACCCGAACACGCCCTTCAGGACTAGCAGGGAGCCTTTCTCGTCGCCTTGCGCCAGATTCGCCACCCGCGCCACCACGGGGTCCAGATCGTCCTTTCTTTCGGCGCCTCCGGCCAACAGGGCACGGAGACTGCGCAGGCCCTGTCCCATTTCCACACCGCGGGATTCCAGGACTGCGGCACCGGCGCCACTCACCCCTGTCCCGGGGTAACGCATGGCCGCTTCGGCACGCACCAGTTCCCAGCCATGCGACCGGTCCCGGACGGTCCGGCTGTCGGCCAACGTCAACAGATCCACCAGGTGGATCGCGCCCGAGCAAGGCGGACCGATCCAGCGCCAGAAACCGAGGGCCGTACCAAGTCCCAGGAAAGAACTCTCTTCGGCGCGCAGATCCGTCAGCCCCGTTTCGACAAGGAATCCCTCCCCGGTCTCCAGAGCTCCGGCCATGACTTCCTCTATCCGCGCACGGAAAATCCTCAGGCGCCGCTCCAGTTCCTGAAGAACCTCACCGGCAGGCAGACGGCATCCCACCAGACGCTGGGTCGAATTGAGCAGACCACGCGGACAGCAGTAGATCAAACCGGAGTCAGTCTCTGATGGACCCTCCCGGGCGGATTCCTCAGATGATCCGTTCCACATGAGGAAACAATCCAGCAGGGCCAGTTCGGTTTCATCGATCCTGGCCGGGGGATACTCCAGATCGACCCAGGTGAGAAATCCGGGCCTGTCGCGGCCCAGCCACAGGGGAAGCATCACTCCC
>CBDUYZ010000107.1:0-8155 GCA_965371575.1 uncultured bacterium | reverse complement strand
TCGCCAAGGGCCGGGACGAAGCTTTCTGGATGGGCCTGCTCGACGCCTGCGAGGGTTACGAACACCTGGCCGGCAAACGCATGTTGAAGGCCGAGGCGAAGTTGATCGCTTCCCTGCAGAAGCTGAGGAATTTCGGTTTCCGCCATAATGATTTCGAGGTCACCGCGGCCCTGGCGGGCATTCGTCTCGCGGTGGAAGAGATCCGCGCGGTCAAGCAGACGAACAACAAGATCTTCGACGTCAGTCTGTTGCCCCAGTTGCGTCTGGCGGCCAAAGCCGACGATCACTAGCCGGCTCTTCGCGCTCCTCGGTCTTTTCAGGGCCGAGGGCGCAGCCGATGATGGCCAGGTAGATCAGCATTGACTCCGCATCGCCGAAATACCATTCGGTCAATCCCGCGATATAGAAACTGACCCAGGTCCCGATGGCCCCCAGCACCCAGCCCGACCGGGTTGGTGCGCTTCGCAATCCTCCGGACCGGCGCCTCAGGGCTCGCCAGCGCTTGACCAGGAACCACAAGCCGGCCCAGACGAACGCCTGGCCGAAGATCAGGCCGGGGACGCCCCAGATCACGGCCATCTGGACGATGTTGCTGTGCAGGTGGCCGAAGTACAGATCGTCCGCACTGGTGTAGTAATCGGGCGAGACTTCCTCCAGTCCGCGGTCACCCAGGCCGGTCACCGGGTGCATCTTGACCATTTCCAGGCCACCGCGCCACATCTCCAGGCGCAAGGTGGTGTTGTTCCCGGCCATGACGTACTGGGGGTTGACGCGGCTCCACATGCGTTCGGACATCATGTTTTCGCCGAACACCGACAACACCGCCGTGGCCAACAGAAGCAGACCCAGGAACATCCCGAACAGGCGTGGCTTCGCCAGCAGAAGCATGATGCCCAGGCCCGCCAGCAGACCCAGCTGGGCGCTGCGGGTCATGGTCATCACCAGGCCGAGAATCACGGGCGACACCACGACGGAGATCACAATTTTCAATCGGCGGCTGATGCCCGGGGTGATCAGGAAACCGGCGGCGACCAGAATGACCATCATCAGCAGGGCGCCGCTGGTCATGGCGTTGAAGAGCACGGTCATGCGTTGGCTCAGGAAGCCCCCGGCCAGCCGGGCGTGGTGGATCTGACCGTAGATGCTGATGGCCAGCGACCCGGTCAGCAGGGCGCCCAGCATGAGCAGACGCCGGCGCTCGGAAGTTGCTGCCGAAGCCGCCACCCAGATGACGGAAAACAGGTAGAAGCGGCGGTAATAGAGCAGGGATTGGGCGACGTAGGTTGAAAACGGAATCATCACCAACGCCCACACGGCCAGCAGGGCGGCGGTCTTTTCCAGGCCGGTGGCCGGCGGCGCCTCCTTGAGAAACACCCAGCGGTACAACATTATAGCCAGGGCCAGACCCAGGGCGATCTGGCTGACGGCGATGGACAGATAGCCGGCGGTCAGCATGATCAGCAGGAACATCAGCTGCCAGTTGGCCGCTGATTTGAAAATCGAGGTTGGGAACGCACGTGCGGTGGGGGTATTCAAGCCGCTTCCTTTGTTCCGGTCGTATCAGTCGGTCTTCCGCCCAGGCCCTGGCCGGGATTAGCGGGCTCCGGTCAGGCCCAGGGAAGTTATAGGATGTCCCAGTGACAAACCAAGCATAATTAAGCTATGGTTACGGTGGACATTCTATCCACATGGGATGAAAGTCTTTGGCGACCATTCAGGAATCTTGTCTGTTCCGTTTCCGGCGGCCGGCCTGTTGATGTCCTGCCCTGGTTCCCGGGCGTGGTGTTAACTTGAAGGACAATCAGGAGAACGTTTCATGCCCTTTTATCACCGCCGGTTATTTCGCCTTACCGCCCTGCTGCTGGTCGCAGTCGGCGTGACCATGCTTTTTCTCTGGGACGCCCGCAAGCGGGTGAAGCACCAGGAAGAGATGATGGTGGCGCAGGGCCGGGCCATCGCGGACATCGTGGCCGAAAGCAGCACACACAACATCGGCATCTTCAACCAATGTAAAATCGAAACCAACCGCCGACTGGTCAACAACGCCCTGTGGTTGGTCCGGCTCGACGAGGCAGGCGCTCTGGATGTCGATATGCTGCAGGATTTCGCCAATACGATGGGACTGTTCAGTATCCTCGTGTTGGATGCGGAGGGGCGACTGGAAACGGGCAATAACGCGCAGCAGGGTGACCAGGAAAATTTCCCCCCGGGATTTCTCGGTCCCCTGCTGCGGGGCGAAAAAAAATCCATGAGTCTTGGCCACCGTTTCTCGGTCCGGGATGGTCATCAGCGAATCACCGCCGGGGCCGCTCGTTCGCGTGGTGGGGCCATCGTAGTGGACATGCAGGCCGACGAACTTCTCACCACCCGCCGCGAACTCGGTCCGGGACATCTGGTCCAGGCTCTCGGCCAGGGTCGCGGGTTGCGTTACGTGGTGATCCAGGATGAAACCGGGATCCAGGCTTCGTCTACCGACCAGCTCGCCTTTCCCTTCCCCGTGGACGATCCCAACCTGAAACCCCTGCAGGAGGGAGCCGAATGGGTCACGCGCGAATTCGATTCGGCGCTGGGCAGAGTGTTCGAGGTTTCCCGGATCGTCGTACTGTCCTCGGGTCCGGTCCTGCTGCGGGTGGGCATGGACTCCACACTGCTGGAAAACATACGCGGCGATATCCGGCATCACATGATACTCCGGATGGTCGTACTGCTGGTCAGCATCATCATGGTTTCAGCCCTGATTCTGGCCTGGCAGCGCCAGAGCATTCTGGACCGGGAAGTGGTCAAGATCACGGCCCAGCTGCAACGGCGCGAGGCCGAAGCCCGGCGGACGGAAAAGCTGGTGGCCATGGGTTCCCTGGCCGAGGGGGTGGCCCACCAGATCCGCAATCCGCTCAACAGCATTCACATGATTTCCCAGGTTCTTGAAATGACCCCGGGGCTGCCGGAAGGGGTGTATGAGCAGACCCGGCATGTGCTGGCCGAAAGCAGCCGTATCGAGGAGATCGTCCAGCAGTTCCTGCAGTTCGCCAAACCGAGGGAGGCGGATTTCGAGATGATCGACCTGGCCGGTCTGCTGCACGATGTAGTGGGGGTCCAGGCGGCGGCCTATGAAGGCACCGGTATCATTTTTTCCACCTACGCCCCGGATCTGGACGCCGAGTTGGACCGGCGGTTCGTAGTGGAGATTCTCGAAAATCTGCTGAAGAACGCCGCGCTGGCCATTGAAGGACAGGGCAGGGTCATGGTTTCCCTGGTCGCCAAGGGTGATGTTGCGGAAATCGTGGTGGCCGACGACGGACAGGGGATCGCTACCGAGGATCGGGATAGGATCTTCGACCTGTATTACACCACGCGTCCGGATGGTCACGGGCTGGGTTTGAGCCTTGTGGCCCAAATGGTCTCGGCCATGGACGGCACCCTGTTTCTGGACACAAAACCCGGCTTGGACAACAAGGGGGCCCGCTTCGTGGTGAAATTTCCACTCCGCCGGTCCAGCGCCGAAAGGAGCACCCTATGATTCCCGGCCTGATCCTGGTCGTGGACGACCAGAAAAGACAGAGGGAAACCCTGGTCCAGGTGTTGACGCAATGGGGTCACGAGGTACGCCAGGCCGAGGACGGTCAGGCCGCCCTGGCCATGGTGATGGGCGAACCGGTGGATCTGATCCTCACCGATCTGCGTATGCCCGGGTTGTCGGGTGTGGAGCTCCTGGAGAAGTGCCGGGAGCTGCGACCTGATATAGGGGTGATCATCATGACCGCCTACGGCACCATCGACGGTGCGGTGGAGGCCATGCAGAAGGGCGCTCTCGATTTCCTGACAAAGCCCATAGACCTGGATCAGCTGAATGTCGTGGTTCAGCGCATACTGGGCATGGGTCGCCTGCTCAAGGAAAACCGCGCCCTGCGCCGCCGTCTGGAGGAAACGACCGCCGGCTTCCGTCTGCTGGGCAGTTCGGAGGCCATGCGGGCTCTTCTGGGGCGGGCCGCCCGGGTCGCCGAGACCGACGCCACAGTGTTGATCCGGGGGGAAAGCGGCACCGGCAAGGAGTTGCTGGCCCGCTCGCTGCATGACCTGAGCCCCCGCGCCGAGGGCCCGTTCGTGGCCATCAACTGCGCCGCCCTGCCTGAAACTCTGCTGGAGAGCGAATTGTTCGGCCATATCAAGGGCTCCTTCACCGGAGCCGACCGCGACCGCCACGGCCGTGTTCAGCAGGCTGCAGGCGGCACCATGTTCCTGGATGAGATCGGCGACATCTCACCCGCCGTCCAGGTCAAGCTACTGCGCTTTCTCCAGGAACGGGAATATACGCCCGTCGGCAGCAACGCGGTCCTGCAGGCCGACGTGCGGGTTGTCGTGGCGACCCACCGGGATCTGGAAGCCATGGTTGAGGCGGAGAACTTCCGCGAGGACCTGTTCTACCGGATGAACGTCGTCAACCTGGCCCTGCCGCCGCTGCGCGACCGCCGCGACGACATTCCCGAGCTTGTCGCCCACTTCCTCGAACGATACGCCAAACGTTATCAGCGCCCGGCCCGTGCTTTCAGCGCCGAGGCCATGGCCCGCATGATGACCCATGATTTCCGCGGCAACGTGCGGGAACTGGAGAACATCGTCGAGCAAACGGTGGTGATGGCCCATGGCGAGGTTATTCACTCGGAGGATCTGCCTCCGGTCCTGTTGCGCGACCGGAAAAGCGAAACGGGTGATATGCCCACCTTCGACATGGTCCAGGGCGATCTTCCCCGCTGGCTGGAAACCCTGGAAAAGAAGATCGTCATGGAAACCCTGGCCGTCTTTTCCGGTAACAAGAGCAGCGCTGCTCGACACCTCGGTTTGACCGAAAGCGGTCTGCGCTACAAGCTCGGGAAATGGAAAGAGGAGGATCCGTCCCGATCCGAATGATCCGGGTCAACCGCTTCGCAGGATTCTGCGACCACGTTCCTCCCTGGTCGCAGATTTCTGCGAAGCGTACGCCCCGATACATCATTCAGGAAAATTTTGTCATACGTAATCAATTTCAATAAAACAGTTTAATGTTTTATTGTCTTAACCGGCTTTATTGGGAACAGGGGTTGCTTATGTGGGGCAACTAGGCGATTCGAAGAGCGTACAACAATGAAACCACTCGTGGAGGGTACAACAATGAAACATTCTATAATTTTCCTGATGGCGGTTCTGATGACTGCCCTGTTCGCGTTCGGCGCGAACGCCCAAGACACTGCTCCGGGTCACGGAGTTGGTAACGGCGTGTGCCAGTTTATCGATGAGGACGGCGACGGCTTCAACGACTTGGCCCCCGATGCTGACGGCGACGGCATTCCCAACGGTCTGGACCCTGATTTCGTGAAGCCCGAGGACGGCGATGGCCTGATGAACCGCTATGCCCACAAGTACGGCGAACTTTTCCGCCGGTATTTCGGTGAGGACGTAGTCGCCGGCACGGGCGGCCTCCATTACGGCCCCGGCGACGGCACGGGCATGTCGGGCATGATGGGCACTGGTGACGGCACCGGCTTCGGTCCCGGCATCGGCTCTGGCGACAGCCCCGGCGACGGCACTGGTGAAGGCACAATGGAGATGGTCCAGGAAAACCGCGGTGATCGCCGCTAGAACGAATACGATCTAGAACAATAGCCATGGAGCGAGGTCTCGCCCGCCTCGTTTCATGGCTTAAATCCACCCAGTTGAGATATTGAGGAAAACCGATCCACGATGAATCGGCCCTTGATCAAATTGCTGCTCATACTCAGCCCGGCCCTGGTCGGGCTGCCGGTGTATGCGGCAGGCATTTCGGGCAGCGTGACCATCGGCGCGGGTTACCTGGAAAACCCCCTGGGAGTCAGCAACGACACCGCAGCCGGCTACCTTTCCCAGGCCTTGCGCCTTTCCTCGGTATTCAGCTCCGGCAGCGAATCGGGCCAGGTCTTCAAATTGGGCTACGAAGGCAACGCGAGCCAGTTCGGCAACAAGACCCAATTGGGGCAGATGCGCCACGGCCTCGGGGCCGAATGGTTCCGCAGTTCCCTCGACCGCCGCAGGAGAGTGAGCGCGGGAGCCCAGTTCTCCTTCCGGAACTACGAGGATTACTACGATATCTACGACTACGGCGAGCTGTACACCTACCTGGACTTCAAACGAAATCTTGGGGCCAGATACATGTCGAAGGGATTCGCCGCCCTGCGGGTCCGGACATACGGGGACTTGCCCGAAGAGAGCTATATCGAACCCCACGGCAGGCTTGAAATTCAGCGTTTTTTCGATTCCCGCATCACCATCGGCCTATCGGCCCGCTATGGTGTCAAGTTCTACAACGATCCTGTCGCACGGTCTGTCTGGGGGACCACTGATATCCCCTCCGTCTCCCAGGTGGCGGCGCGCTTGAACATTGCCAAGGGGGTGTCCGATAGAGTTGCCGTGCGGGGTTGGGTGGACTCACGCTGGAATCTGTCGGACTTCCCCCGCTACGTGGCGGAGGATGTTTTCGACAGCCCCCTTCTCGACGGTTACGCCCACGATGGGTGGGACGGTTTTCTGGCCCTGAAAGTACTGGGGCCGGTCCTGATCTGGTTAGAAGTGGGCGCTACCGCCGGTGACCATGACTACGGCTCACTCCTGTTCGTGGGTGAGCCGGGCGGTCAGACCCGCGACGACCAGGTCTTCGAGTACTTCGCTTCGATGGAAAAGGCCCTGGGCGGTAGTGCGAGCGCGCCCAAGCTGCGGCTGGTCGGCGGCTGGCGCGACCAGAAATCCACCATCGACGCCTACACCTACGCCGGCATGTTTTTCTCCTCCTCCCTTACCTGGCGATTCTGAACGCCTGGAATTCTGAATTGAGCCCCAAGTCGACGACCAGCGTCCGCCGAACGCGGTCATGCCGAACCGGGGCCGTTCCCGGCCGTTCCCCTGGCGAACTTCTCGAATCCGCTTAGATTTGCACCGGATGGATGTTGAATCGCCACGCACCTACGCCGGATGTGAACATAGATGCTGCCTGACAACCACCCCTTGGCCGAAATCGCCGCCAAAGTCGCCGCTGCCGAGCGACTGTCCGCACAGGACGGCCTACAGTTGGCCGCGAGTGACGATCTGCCCGCCTTGGGCCTGCTGGCGCACCAGATGCGCACCCGGCTGCACGGCGACGCGGTCTACTACAACATCAACCGTCACCTGAATCCGACCAACGTGTGTTACGTGGGCTGCGAACTGTGCGCCTACGCGGACGATCCCGACGCCGAGGGCACCTGGTCGTATTCGCCGGCCGAGTGTGTGGAGATGGCCCGCCGCGACTGGTCGCCCGAGGTGACGGAGTTCCACATCGTCGGCGGCCTGCATCCGCGCTGGAAGTTCGACGTCTACGTGGACATCCTCAGGGAGCTGAAGAAAGCCTTTCCCGCGGTGCACCTGAAGGCATTCACCATGGTGGAGATCGATTTCCTGGCCAAGCTGGGCAAGCTGTCGGTGCCCGAGACGATCACCGTGCTCAGGGAAGCCGGCCTGGACAGCTGTCCCGGGGGCGGCGCGGAGATTTTCCACCCGGAGATCCACCACAAGATCGCCTCGAAGAAGATGAGCGCCGAGCGCTGGCTCGAGGTTACGGGCATGGTTCACGAGCACGGTCTGAAATCCAACTGCACCATGCTGTTCGGGCATATAGAGGAACCGCGCCACTGGGTCGACCATCTGATTCGCCTGCGCGAGCAGCAGGACAGAACCGGGGGCTTCCAGTGCTTCATTCCCCTGGCCTTTCATCCCGAGAACACCAAGTTCGCCCACCTGTCCGGACCTGACCTGGTCGCCAAGCTGAAGGTGATCGCCCTGTCCCGCCTGCTGCTGGACAACATCCCGCACATCAAGGCCTACTGGGTGATGATGGGCCGGGAAATCGCCCAGCTGTCCCTGCGGTTCGGAGCCAATGACCTGGACGGCACCGTGGTCGATGAACGGGTGACTTTCGCCGCGGGAGGCGCGGCGGGCAAGGGCATGACCGAGGACGACATACGGGATTTCATCCGCGGCGTGGGTTTGCGGCCGGTGCTGCGTGACACGGTCTACAAGGAAATCGAAAGAGCGAGCTGATTCCCCGACCTCAGACGGACGGTCGTTCCAGGGCGGGAAGCCCTTCTCCGGCGATCTTCGTGGCCGCCGCATCGAT
>CBDUYZ010000106.1:0-8163 GCA_965371575.1 uncultured bacterium | reverse complement strand
GTGACGTTCAGGATATTGTCGATCCGGTCGCTGACCTGGCAGATCTTCAACTGGCCGCCGTTTTTCTTCAACGTGTGATAGGCCGAAACCAGGATGCCCAGCCCGGTTGAATTCACCCAGTTGACCTTGTGCATGTTCAGCAGGATGTCCACGTGGCCGGCGCTGATCAGTGACTTGATTTCCACCTGGAATTTTTCATGGTCCGGACCGCCCATGATCTTGCCGGACAGGTCCAGGACCATGACATCGCCCTTGAGATTCTGTTTGATATTCAACTCGCCCTCCTCCTCGATGGTGTTTTTCGAGTACTGGTATATGATAAAGTCCAAATCCAAGGTTTCCAAACCGGATTATCGTCACCGGGCACAATTGACCCGGCAGCGCCATGAGAAGGGATTGCCATGAGCACGATCCGACAATCGGTCCTCAGCGGATCCTGGTATCCGGCCGATCCGGTGGACCTGGCCACGCTGGTCGACGGATTCCTGGACGGCGCCGATCCCTCGGCCCGGCCGGCCGGCCGCCCCCTGCTGGCAGTGGTACCTCACGCGGGTTACCTCTACAGCGGATCCACGGCGGGCAAGCTGCTGGGGCTGCTGCGCGAAACCCCGCCCCGGCGCATCATCCTGCTGGCCCCCAACCACCGGATCGCCCTGGACCGGATCGCCCTGAGCGGAGCCTGGGCCTTCGCCACCCCCCTGGGAACCGTCGGCATCGATCAAGTAGCCGTGGAGCAACTCGCTGAAAATGAATCATTTGAGGTAAACGAACGGGCTCATGCCGAAGAGCATGCTGTCGAGATCCTGCTGCCCCTGATCCAGCGGACCTGGCCGGATGCCGTGCCCCGGATCGTCCCCCTGTTGGTGCCATCCCTGTCTGCCGCCCAACGCCGGAAGGCCACGACCGCTCTGGCAAGCCTGGCCACCGAGGACACTCTTTTCATGGTTTCCACCGATTTCACCCACTATGGAGCCACCTACGGCTATGTCCCGTTCACGGAGAATCTGCCCGCCGCCCTGGAGGAACTGGATTCAGGGGCCATCCTGAAGATTCTGGCCGCCGACCCGGCGGGCCTGCTCGAGTACGGTCGCACGACCGGAATCACCATGTGCGGACTTGAAGCGGCGGTCGTCGCTCTGGAACAGGGGTTTCCCGACCGCTACGAAGGCGCCCTGATCGACTACAGCCGCAGCGGTGACCGCGACGGCGAATATTCGCTTTCGGTGAGCTATGCATCCATCCTGCTGTGCTCCGGATCCGGCGACGCATCCCCCGGCGAAAGCAGCGGCCATGACGGATGACGCCCAGCCTACTCTGCGGCTCAATGACGAGGAAAGACGGTTCCTGCGGGATCTCGCCCGGCACGCCGTTGAAGCCGCGGTCCGCAACCAAGCCGCTCCGGATCCCCGCACCCTGGCCACCGGGATGGGAATCGACCTTTCTCCAATTCTGACCGCCCACCTGGGAGCCTTCGTCACCCTGACTGCCGCCGGTCGCCTGCGCGGCTGCATCGGCTACATCGAGGGCGTCAAACCCCTGATGGACGCCGTGGCGGACAACGGCCGCAGCGCCGCGGTCGAAGATCCCCGCTTCAGCCCGGTGTCCGTCGCGGAACTGGCGGAAATCCACATCGAGGTGTCAGCCCTGACCCCCCTGGTTCCCGTCGCCGGGCCCGAGGAAATCGTCATCGGGCGCCATGGCATGGTTCTGGTCAAGGAGGACCGGCGGGCCGTGTTCCTGCCCCAGGTAGCGCCCGAACAGGGCTGGGATCGCGACACCACCCTGACCCATCTGGCCCTCAAAGCGGGCCTGGAACCGGACGCCTGGCGTCAGGACACCGAATTCCTGGTTTTCGAGGCGGACGTTTTCTAGTTGTCGAATTCCAGCATACAGGCTATTTTTTAGAATCGTGAATCTTGACGGCTAAGGATAGGTGTATCCTCTCCCTGCTGGTTTAATTGCCGATTCCATGTCCAGGAAAAGACGGTGACCATGGGTCTTCTCGACAAAATCCACAAATTCCAGCTTGCCAATAATTTGATTGAGGCCGATCTCTACAATTATTTCCGGGTCATCGAATCCGCCCAGGAGAATACTGTCCGGTACAAGGGCAAAGAAATCATCATGCTGGGCAGCAACAACTACCTGGGGCTGACCAACCACCCCCGGGTCAAGGAGGCAGCCCAAGCGGCCATCGCCAAGTACGGCACCGGCTGCGCGGGCTCCCGCTTCCTCAACGGAACCCTGGACATCCACATCGAACTCGAGGACAAGCTGGCCGCCCTGGTGGGCAAGGAAAAGGCCCTGGTCTTCTCGACCGGATTCATGGTCAACCAGGGCGTGCTAACTTCCCTGGCAGGCCGCAATGAAACGATCATCGTCGACCGGACCGATCACGCATCTATCATCGACGGAGCCCGTCTGTCCTTCGCCGATGTGCGCAAGTTCCGTCACAACGACATGGTAAACCTGGAGTTGGTCCTCGAGAGCGAAAAAGACACCAACAAGATTATCATTATCGACGGCGTGTTCTCCATGGAAGGCGACATCGCCAAGCTGCCGGAAATCGTGGAATTGGCCGCCGCATACGATGCGGTGGTCATGGTGGACGACGCCCACGGCGTGGGGATGCTCGGCGAGGACGGACGGGGCACCTGCAACCACTTCGGACTTACCGACCGGGTCGACCTGATCATGGGCACCTTCAGCAAATCCCTGGCCTCGGTGGGGGGGTTCGTCGCCGGCGACGCCGACACCATCCACTATATCAAGCACATGGCCCGGGCCCTGATGTTCTCGGCCAGCATGCCTCCCGCTTCGGTGGCATCCGTTTCCGCCGCCGTAGACGTGATGATCGAGGAGACCTGGCGTCATGAAGCCTTGTGGCACAACAACGATCTCATGCGGGAACGGCTGGACGACGCCGGCTTCGACACCGGACCGAGCGAGACCCCCATCATCCCCGCGGTGGTCGGAGAAGACATGGCGGCCTTCACCATGTGCCGCCGGTTGATCGACGAGGGAGTTTTCGTCAACCCCGTCGTCAGCCCCGCCGTAGAGCCCGGCAACGCCTTGATCCGCTTGAGTCTCATGGCGACCCACACCGAGGACGAGATCAACCAGGCCATGGACAGCATGGTCAAGGTGGGCCGGGAACTGGAGCTCATTCCCGGCTGACCCGGGTCAAGTTGCGCCCGTTCTGCGACCCGGGAAGTTCTCGAATTCGTTCCAGAACATCCCGGGTTTTTTCAATAAGGGAGAACGAGATGGCCGTGACGATTTCCCCCCTCGGCGACGACAAGTACGCCCTGCGAAAATTCCTGGACGTTCCCTACCGGATCTACCGTGACGATCCCTACTACGTGTTCCCTCTCCTGGACGACATGAAACATTTTCACAACAAGAAGAAAAATCCCCTTTACCGGCACGCCTCCTCCGAGCTGTGGCTCGCGCGCGACAACGGCCAGGTAGTCGGCCGCATCGGGGCCTGCGTGGACCAGTACAACAACGAGCATCAGCACGAAAATACCGGGTTTTTCGGTTTTTACGAGGTCGACGACAATCCCGCCGCGGCGTTCGCCCTGCTGGAGACCGCGCGGAACTGGATCGCCGACCGGGGCATGGACACCATGCGTGGCCCGGGTTGTTTCACCTCGAATCACGACTGGTACGGCCTGCAGGTGGGCGGCAAGTTCAACCGCCCCGTCATCGGCATGCCCTACAATCCCCGTTACTACGAGAAGCAGTTCGAGGATTTCGGTCTGACCGGGGCCAAGGACCTCTACGCCTGGGAAATCCGGACCGGTGGGGATCTGCCCGAAAAAATGCAGCGGCTCATCGACCGTATCATGTCGCGGTCCGGACTGGTCATCCGTCCCTTCGACATGAAGAATTTCCTCGCGGAAGCCTCCCTGGTACGTGACCTGTACAATAGGACCTGGAGTGAGAACTGGGGCTTCATACCCCTTGACGACGAGGACTTCGCCTATATGGCCAAGGACATGAAATCCATGGTCGATCCGGACTTTCTGCTGATCGCCGAGAGGAAGGGCCAGCCCATCGGGTTTTCGCTGACCATTCCCGATTTCAATCAGGCCCTGCAGCCGCTGCGGGGCAAGCTGCTGCCCTTTGGCTGGCTGAAATTCCTGCTGGGCAAGCGGAAGATCGATTACGCCCGCACCCTCCTGATGGGCGTCCTGCCGGAACACCGCAAGCTCGGCGTGGACATGGCAATGGTGTACAAGACCATGCTCGCCAGTTTCGCCAAGGGCATAACCGCCGGCGAATGCTCCTGGATCCTGGCCGACAATGAACCCATGAACCGGATCCTGACGGGCTATGGAGGGGACAGGTACAAGACCTACCGCATCTATGAGAAAGCGGTAGGATGACAGCCGTCAACGGCAGCGCAGGGATCGGCGGCCTCCGGATAGCCCTGACCGGGGCGACGGGATTCCTGGGCAGCCACATCGCCGATGCCTTACTGGCCCGCGGCTACCGGGTCCGGGCCTCCATCCGGGCGACCAGCAACCTGCGTTGGCTCACCGGCAAGCCCGTCGAAACCGTGGTGGTCGATCTGACCGATCCTGAAGACTGCGCCCGGTTCCTGGCCGGCACGGACGGATTGATACATTGCGCGGGTGTGGTGGCCGCCCCCGCGATGGAGATCTATCACACGGCCAACGTAACCACCACCGCGACCCTGCTCGAGGCCGCACGGAACGCCTGGGCCGCAAATGAAGATGCCACCGCCTTCGTCCTGATCTCCAGCCTGGCCGCCCACGGGCCCGCCGGCCTGGATCGACCCGCCCGGGAGTCCGATGCCTGCCGGCCCATCTCGGACTACGGCCGTTCCAAGCTGGCCGCCGAGGAACTCCTGACAGCGGAGGAATGGGCTTTTCGGACCGCAGTCCTGCGGCCACCCGCCCTGTACGGTCCCCGGGACGCGGCATTCCTGCCCCTGGTCCGGATGGCCCTGCGGGGCTGGACCGGGCGGATCGGCCGCCGCCTGACGGGGTTTTCCCTGGTCGACGGGCGCGACGCCGCCGCCGCGGCGATCGCCCTGCTGGAAACCGAATCGGCCACCGGCCCCTTTTTCGTGGACGATGGCCGGACCGGGTACGACTGGCCGGCCCTGGTCGAGGCTCTGGGTCAGATGGCCGGCCGCAGGATCCGCATCCTGCCGGTGCCCATGGGTATGTTGAAACTCATATCCCGGCTGGCCGGATCCACCCTTGCCGCTCGGTCGGCGATCCTTAACCGGGACCGGCTCCGCGGCCTGGATACCGAGGGCTGGGTCTGCGACGGCAGCCGCCTGATCGCGGCCACCTCCTTCCGGGCCCGCTGGAACGCCGCCCGGGGGCTCACCGAAACACTGGAATTCTACCGGGAGAACAGCTGGCTTTGAAGATCAGAAGGAAGCTGATCGATCTTTCCCTGCGGAGGATGAACATCGACCGCTGGGCCGTGATTTACCTGCTGATCAGCGCCTTCTATCCCGTGCTCAAACCCTCCGCGTTTCCCGACCCCTGGGCCAACGCCATCCTGCACGGGGGGCTCGCTCTTTTCATCTGGTTCGTCCCGCCCCTCCTGCGCTGCAGCCGGTTCTTCCCGCTGCGACTGCTGGGAGAAATCTACCTGCCGCTGATCTTTCCCATGTTCTACGCGGAAATGAAGTACCTGGGCATCATCTTCTTTGATTTCGAAAACAGCCTCGACCCCTCGCTGATCCGTCTCGAGGAATGGATCTTCGGTGGCCAACCGAGCCTGGAATGGTCGCGTGTCTGGCCCTGGCCCTGGTTCCACGAGTTGATGGAATTCGCCTACTTCTCCTACTATTTCCTGGCGGCAGCCTTCCTGGTGCTGGTGTTCCGGGCCCGCGACCTGGACGAGCAGGCACAGTGGGATGCGGCAAGGGCGTTCATCCGCGACCTGAGTCTGACCATGCTGATCTGCTACACCATGTACACCCTGTTTCCTGCCTGGGGCCCCAAGTATTTCCGGGCCGGGTACGTTGAGGTCGACGGCTGGCTATTCACCGGCATCATGCGCCATATCCATGAAAACGGGGCCTTGCTGGGCGCCGCGTTCCCCTCCAGCCACGTGGCAGCCTCCATGGTGCCCTGGTGGCACACCTGGCAGAACTTCCCCCGCCATCGCTGGTGGATGACGACCATCTTCGTTCTGCTGTGCATGTCGACGGTCTACAACCGCTACCACTACGTCGTGGATGTCATCGCCGGTCTCATGCTGAGCGGGCTGGTGATGTACTCCGGCCAACGTTTGGGGGACGTTGCCAGGGACCGTCTGAAATATCGCAGGGGCTAGCAGGCTAGGTTAACGTGGATTATTGTCATCACGCAGCGGTGGACGCCAGGGCTGGGAACCAACCGGGAATTCCGTGGTCGTGACCGAATTGCCGTTGGTCAGAATTACGGCCGATCCCCTCATGTCGGACCCGGCTCACGGCCGGGATAAGATCAGCTTCAAGTGAAGCCACCCGCGCCACAACCACCACTGGATGACCCGGCCGTCGAACCGGCAGACCCGGTAGCGAAGGCGGAAAAGCCCCTCTCGACCCGTTTGGAGCGGCAGGCAGGGCATTTGAACTCCCCGCGCTCGAGTTCAGCTAACGAAAGCAGTTCCTCGAAATCGTGTCCGCACTTCTGGCAGGTGAATTCGAAAATCGGCACGTGATGACCTCCTGGCCGCCAGCCAAGAAAAACCAACCAAGACAAGATCTTTTACCTGGGCAGATGATGCCCGGAATCCGGTTTCTTCTCCTGAGTACTCCCCGGATCCTTCAAATCGTCCCGATCACCGATCGAGCAGCTGGTGGGGCCTCAGCCCGGCCGGATGCCCAGCCGGGGAAAAATGAACTGCACAATGATGAAGTACAGGACCACGAATATAATGAACTTTTCCATCTACGGCACTTTCCGATTCCTATTAGAGGCGTCTTGTTGTCTGCATGCGCAGTTTATTGACTAAAAAGTAGTAAATTACTCCAACCTGTCAAGAGCATAACCCGTACTAAAACGTCCCCTTCACCCAACCGCCGTCCGACACGATGCATTGCCCGGTGATGTAGCCCGCCCGGGCGGACATCAGGAATAAAACCAGGGCGGCGAGTTCTTCCGGTTCGCCCAAGCGCCCCAGCGGAATTTCGTCGGTCCAGTCGTTCAGGACCTCTTCCCTCGTGCAGCCGGTCTGTTCGATTTTCTTGGCGATCAACCGTTCGACGGCGCTGGTTGCATGATAACCGGGTGCCACCGAATTGACGGTCACCCCGCTTGGAGCCCCCTCCAGAGCCAGATTCCGGGTCAGGGCGTGGACCGCCGGACGCATCACACTGGACAGAAACAGGTTTTCCACCGGCTGCAGGACGCTGACGGAGGTGAGTTGCACGATGCGCCCCCAGCCCCGCGCCATCATGCCGGGCATCACCAGGTGGCACAGTCTTACGGCGCTTTCCAGAGTCAGCCGGTAGGTCGCTTCCCACAGGTCGAGATCCAATTCGGAAAAGGTACCGGCAGGAGGTCCCCCGGCATTGACCAACATGAGGTCGATCGCGCCCCAGTCCCGCTCGATGTCGGCGACGAAACCGGCTATGGCTTCCCCATCGGTGACATCCAGAGCCTGCGTCCGCACCTGACCGCCCGCACCGCCGTATACCTCCTGGCCCGCGGCCCTGACGTCCTCCCCGGCTTCGGTCAGATCACTTTCGCCTCGCGCGCACATGGCCACACGTACACCTTCAGCAGCCAGCTGAAGAGCCACCGCCCTGCCGAATCCCCGTGATGCGGCCGTCACCAGCGCGGTGCGGCCCCTGAGTCCCAGATCCATGTTCACACCTACCATTCAAGGTCATGTTACACCGGCCGATAACAGAGCTTTGGCGAGTTCCGTCGCCACCAGTCTAGGAGAAATGGTGAATTTGTCACTCGCGGAATGGGAAATCCGCCTTTTTGCTGAATACACCGATCTTGGGCGCGTTTGTTGCGGAATCAGTCATCAGAACCCCTTACCGGGAATCATGGGGAACGACCGGTAACAACCGGCGCAAATGCACCGTGCAGAGGAAGAACTCGAATGAGAAAGATATCGCAAACCGCGCTGGAAAACTACATAAGCAAGCGCGGTGGAGATGTTGGTCTTTTCTAC
>CBDUYZ010000105.1:0-8288 GCA_965371575.1 uncultured bacterium | reverse complement strand
AGGGCAAAAATGGTCGTCGCGGCCGCGACGATGAAACGGAAGACTGATGAATCTCTTCGAAGGAGTCCTCATCGCCCTGGCCAGCCTGCGCGGGCACAAGCTGCGGACCTTCCTGACCCTGCTGGGCAACATCGTTGGTACCATGTCTGTCATCGCCGTGGTGTCCCTCATCTACGGCGCCGACCGCTATGTCTCCCAGGTTGTTCTCGACGAGGGCACCGACGTGTTCACCATCACCCGCATCGACGACATCCAGTTCCTGACCGACTTCGACGCCTTTCTCGAATCCCTCAACAACCCCGACCTGACCCTTGAAGACCGCAACTGGCTGGCCGAGCGCATGGAAGAGGCCTCGTCCGTGGGGGCGTTGATAACCCGGTCGGCGACCCTCCATTCCGGCGGTGAAAAGTTTCGTGGCACCCGGGTGCGTGGTGTCACCGAGGACTATTCGTTGGTTGAGGACCTCCCCTTGGTGCTTGGTCGCCACATAACCCGGCAGGATGTGGACAATTCCCGGCAAGTCGTGGTTTTGGGCTTCGAGGTGGCCCGGGACCTGTTCCCGCGTCGAGCCGACCCCGTGGGCCGTGAGGTCAAGATCGGCGGCCGTCATTTCAAGGTCATCGGGGTGGCGGAGGATCGCGGTACGGTCATGGGCAACAACCGCAACCAGTTCGCGGTGATGCCCATCACCGCCTGGCAGAAGGTGTTCGGGTCCGGGGATTCCCTCGACCTCAAGATTGCGGTCAAGGACCTGGCCAGGCTGCAGGAAGCCCAGGACGAAGCGACATTCCTGATGCGCATCCGACATCGGCTGCGGCCCCTCGAACGGGATGATTTCACAATCACGACTTCGGACAGGTTGTTGTCCATCTGGGGCGGGATCTCCGGGGCCATCTACGGGGCACTGGTCCCGCTGGTGGGCATCAGCCTGTTGGTCGGCGGCATCGTGCTGATGAACGTCATGCTGGTGTCGGTGACCGAACGCACACGAGAGGTGGGCGTGCGCAAGGCCCTGGGGGCCCGGCGTCTGGCCATCATGTGGCAGTTCATGGTCGAGGCCGTCACCTTGTCCCTGGTGGGCGGGGTCCTGGGCATCCTGATCGGCCTGGCGCTGGCCTGGGGTATATCCCTGGCCTCCCCGCTGCCGTTCGCCGTCGCCGGCTGGTCGTTGGTGCTGGGGATGGTCACCACGTTCCTGATCGGGGGGGTTTTCGGTACCTATCCAGCCTGGAAAGCCGCCGGTTTGGATCCCGTGGAGGCTCTACGTCATGAATAGGTCTCATGTCCACTGGCGCGACGGGATGAATGAGGCTTGGCGTACCATCACCGGGAATCGGTTGCGCAGCTTGCTGCTTATCCTGGGTGTGTCCATCGGCGTGACGACCCTGCTGGCCATATTCACGATCGTCAGCGGGTTGAGCGGGCGTATCCGCGACGACGTGGTCTCTTCGAACCGACCCTACATCTACATTTCCCGCAACAGCGGGATCGGCGGGGGTGATCCCGTCGAGAAGATGCGTCGGCCCCAGCTCATGCCCGAACTGGAGGACGCCCTGGCCAGGACCGACGGTGTGGGTCTGATCGATTACGAAGTGTCCAACAACAGCGGGACCGTGCTGAAATACGAGCGGGAGAAAACCCAGTTCGTGCAGGTGTTCGGCTGTTCCCAGAACTTCCCTTTCATGTTTTCCATCACGTCCGACGAAGGCCGGTTCTTCACCGCCGCCGACGTCACGGCCCGCAACAGGGTCGCGGTGCTGGGCTACGGCCCGCGGAAGGATCTGTTCCCCAACCGTGACCCGGTGGGCAAGACCCTGCGCATATACGGCAAGCCCTATCTGATCATCGGCACAATGGCCGAACGCAAGCACATCATCGGGCAACTTGGCGACAACTATGTCTGCGTGCCGTGGACCACCTTCGAAAAGGACGGCTTGAAGGAAGGATTCGAGGATCGGAACATCGCGCTTCTGATATCCGAGGGGTACGAAACCGACGAGGTCATCTCCAACATCACCGGGGTCCTGCGCCGTGAAAGGCGTTTGCGTCCGGGGCAGAACAACGACTTCGACATCGTGGCCAGCGAAACATACGGCGATCTGATCGACAAGGTGACCGGGGGCATCGCGCTGGTGCTGGTGGTCCTTTCTTCGATCGGCCTGCTGGTCGGCGGGATCGGGGTCATGAACATCATGTTGGTCTCCGTGGCGGAGCGCACCCGCGAGATCGGGGTTCGCATGGCGGTCGGCGCCCGCCGCCAGGACGTTCTGGTGCAGGTCCTGATCGAGGCGGGAATCCTGACGGGCATCGGAGGTGTTCTGGGCATCATCCTGGGCTACCTGGCCTCCTGGGGCGTGACCCACCTCCTGCGCTTTCCCTTGGCAGTCTCCCCGTTGGTGACTTTGGGGGCGGCCTTGTTTTCAGTTTCCATAGGTATTTTCTTTGGTCTGTATCCAGCCAACAAGGCTGCGCGTATGGATCCCATCGTGGCGCTGGGAAGAGAATAAACAAAGTGAGGGATTGAATGAGCACCCGTGTGACGATTCGCGTTTTTCTGGTAGCCCTGGTTCTGGCGGCGGGTTCGCTGGTTCTGGTCATGGGTGGTTGTTCGCGGGACCCCGGGCCCGAGGTCTGGTTCATAGGGCTGGACTGCGCGGACTGGGATCAACTGGATCCGATGTTCGCACGGGGCGAATTACCTCACCTGGCCAAGCTGCGCGAAGAGGGCGCTGCGGGGATTCTGCTCAGCGACATGCCCATGATTTCGCCCATCCTGTGGACCAGTATCGCCACCGGCAAGACCCCCGACCTGCATGGAGTCACGTGGTTCATGACCGAGGCCGAAGACGGTTCGATGATTCCCGTCAGCAGCTATGAGCGAAAGGTGAGAACCTTCTGGAACATCGCCTCCGAAGCGGGCAAGACCTGCGGCATCGTGGGCTGGTGGGCTACCTGGCCCGCCGACCCCATCAACGGCTTCCTGATCAGCGACTTTGTCGCCTGGCACAGTTTCGGAGTGACGGGTCGCAGCTCGGTCGACCAGGGCAAGACCTGGCCTGCGGATCTCATCCACTTGGTCGACGAGATCATGCCCTCGCCCCTGGATGTTCCCGCCGCGGAGCTGGAAAAGATGGTCCATCTGCCGGCCGCCAGTCTGATGCCCGATCCGACCGTCGACCCTTACGCCGATCCGCCCGCCCACCTCCGCCAGGCCATGGCGACCTCGCGGGGTTACACGGATCTGGTCCTTCACCAGCTGGATAGGAACCGGACCCAGCTGATGGCCGTTTATTACGAGGGAACTGATGCGATCAGTCATCTATTCGGGGATTTCCAGGCGCCGCGTCTACCTTGGGTTTCCGCTGAGGACTTCGCGGCTTATCGCGACGTGGTCGACGAGTACTGGAAGTGGCAGGATGTCCTGGTAGGGGAACTGCTGGCCAAGCGAGGCCCGCAGACAACGATCATCGTGATCAGCGACCACGGCTTTCGCATCGGCGATGAACGTCGCAAGGAAGACGAATTCAACATCGACACGGCCGATGAGGACCACATGCCCGACGGGCTCATCATAATCAATGGGCCGAACGTTCAGGTCGGCGCCCGAATCACCAACGCGGATATCTACGACGTGGCGCCCACCGTGCTTTACGCCATGGGCCTGCCTGTCGCCAACGACATGAAGGGCCATGTCCTGACCGACGCCTTTACGCGGGAAAGCCTGCAGGCCAATCCCGTCAAGACAGTTTCAACCTACGAAACAGCGCCCCTGGTGAGGGCCGAAGCAGTCCAGAGGAACGAAGAGGACCGGGAAAACCTGGAAAAGATGCTGCGGTCGCTGGGCTATCTTTCCGGGGGGAAAGACACCGGCGGCGCAGAATCCTATTCAGTGGAACATGTGGTCAATCTGGCCATCGTGTTGATGCGGCAGGGGCGGTCCGATGAGGCCGTGGACAAACTGCGCGAGGTCCTGGCCGCCCATCCCGGCCACAAGGAGATTCGTCTCAACCTGGCCCAGGCGCTGGCTCGCACCGGCGACCTGGCAGGCAGCGAAAAGATTTATCGCGAACTGGTGAGCGAAGCGCCCGAACGGCTCGAATTTCACCAGGATCTGGCCATCTGTCTCAGCCATGCGGGCGATTCAGAAGGTGCCTTAACGGCCATCGGGGTGGGGCTGGCCGTAAAGCCCGATTGGGTGGAAGGATTGTCCGCCCGCGGCCGGTACCTGTTCGATCTGGGCCGGACCGATGAGGCGCAAGCCGTTCTGGAAAAGGCTTTGCGGCTGGACCCGCGGCATAGCGATGCCCATTTCAATCTGGGCCGGGTCCAGGTCCAGAAGGGGGATCTGGTCGGCGCCACCGCGTCTCTGGAAAGGGCTCTCGACCTTGATCCCGGCAACAGCAAGACGGCCATCGTCCTGGCAGGGAATCTGGAACGGCAGGGAGACTACCGGCGAGCCCTGGAAATCCTTAACATCACGCTCGATAAGGGAGGGGAGGATCCGGACATCCTGGGAGAGATCGGCTCGGTGCTTCTCAGAAAAAACCTCCCCGCCGAGGCTCTGGCTCCCCTGGAACAGTCCCAGAAGCTTGCCCCGGACAACGCTGAGGTGGCTGGCAATCTGGGGATAGCCTACGCCATGACGGGAAAAATACCGGCCGCCGTCAAGTCCTTTGAAAAGGTGGTGGCCCTCCAGCCGGAGCTGGCCGACGGCCACGCCCAGCTGGGCAGTTTTTACCACCAGGCGGGCAGGATTGATGAGGCCCGGCGCGCCTATCGGGAGGCGATCAGGCTGGCACCGGATCTGGCATCGGTCTATTACAATCTGGGTATTCTGGAGCGTAGCCAGGGTAACACTGCCGAGGGGCAGAGGCTCATTGCCAAGGCGCGGGAGCTGGATCCCTCATTGCCCGAGCGTTGAAATTCCCCGGTGGATCTCTCCACCGGGGATTGTCTGATCTGGGGGAAACAGTCAGTGCTTTGCTCTCCACACGGGAATTCTCCCGGGTGTGTACGGGGCGCCGGCTGCTTCGAGCCGGCCTTCCAGTTCCTCCATTTCCACGGTCATCAGCGTCGTCAGGTCCGCCAGCACGGGGGCGAACAACTCTCCGGCCAGGGCGAGATTGTCCCGCATGGTCCGGGTCGGGCCGGATGTGTTGTTCTGCATGCCGTAGACCACCCAGCCCACGCGGCTGTTGATCGACGGGGTGGTCGGCTCACTCCGCCTGCTGATGGTGCGGTCGCCGTGCAAAAGGATGCCCAACTCCGCCAATTTGCTGGACAGCGCGTCGACCTCGTCGAGCAGTGCGGAATCGAGGGCCGGCGTATCCTTGATGGCCTGGCGGATGTGGTCCAGGCGGTTTTTGGCGTCCCGGTGGGTCCGTGTGGCGCCCTGGACGGCGCGGTACAATTCATCAGCTTCCATCCGGAAGTCCAGGACTCCCTGGTGATCGTGGTTTGCGGTGGTGTTCAGGCCGAGTGGCCTGGTCGCAAATTCCACGGGTCCTGCCAGAACGGTCTCCTCGCCGCGGACCCTTTTGGAGATCGTCACGCTGTACCGGCCGGGCATGGCCAGGGGGCCGACCTGTTCATCGTCCCAGGGGGAGTTCGGACCGCTCTTTTTGAGGTTGACCGGACCACTGTACGGGTAGCGCAAGTCCCAGGCCACCCGGTGCAGGCCGGCTTCGCCAGGTCCCGTGAACCGCCGCACGAGGTTGCCGGAGCCATCCTTGATGGTCAGGACCAGGTCCGGAGCGACCTCGCGATCTTCGGCCCGCAGATCATCCCAGCTGGGGTAGTAGATCGGCTTTGCGTCCTCGAAAAGATCTTTTTCCGCCTTCTGCCGCATCTGTTTCAGACTTTCCAGCCCGTCTTTCAGATGGTAGGTGATCACCGCGCCGAAAGGAGGATTCTTGGCCCTGTAGAAGGATGCGCCCTGGAAGCCCTTGTCCCGATAGCCCAGCGGGCCGGCGATGTTGTAGATCAGGGCGTCCTTGACCGGGAAAATGGCGGCATCCTTGGCCAGATCCGCGGGCTCAAGGTTCCGCAGGGGGGTGTAATCGTCCAAGATGAAGAAGCCGCGGCCGAAACTGGCGACAACCAGGTCGTTTTCCCGCCGCTGGATTTCCAGGTCGCGGCAGGCGATGGTCGGGATGCCCGCCTTGAGCTGGGTCCAGTTTTCGCCTTCATCGCGGGTGAAGAAGACCCCGAATTCCGTGCCGACGAAGATCAATTGCGGGTCCACGTGGTCAAGGGCGATCGAATGCACCGACCCGTTCTCGGGCAGGTTGCCGGCGATCGACTTCCAGGATTTGCCGTAGTTGCCGCTGCGCAGGAGGTAGGGGGTGAAGTCGTCCCGTTTGTGGTTGTCGAAGCTGGCGTATATGACCTTCTCATCGAACCGCGAAGGTTCGACATCGCTGACGTAACAACCGTCGGGAACGCCCTTGAAATTCGCGTGCTCGGCCCAGGTGCCGCCGCCGTCGAGGGTGACCTGGATCAGGCCGTCGTCCGTGCCGGCCATCAGCAGGTCCTCCCGCAGGGGCGACTCGTTCAGGGAGATGATGCTGCCGTAGAATGAGGTGGAGTTGTTCTTGGCCACGGCGTCCACGCTCCAGACCCGGTCCATCACATCCAGCTTGTTGCGGTCCACGCCGGTGGTCAGGTCCTCGCTGATCCTGGTCCAGCTGTTGCCCATGTCGTCGCTGCGGAAGATCTTCTGGCAGGCGTAGTACAGCCGCTTGTGGTTGTGGGGGCTGATGATCAGCGCCGAGTTCCAGTTCCACTTGAGTATCTCGCCTTCCTCGGGCTGGGGCTGGATGTCCAGGATCTCGCCGCTGTTGCGTTCGTAGCGGTGCAGGAAGCCGTACTGCCATTGGCTGTAGACAATGTCCGGATTGGTGGGATCGACGGCAGGCTCGAAACCGTCGCCGCCCAGGGTCATGAACCACTCGCGGTTGCTGATCCCGTGGGAATAGATTGTCCGCGACGGTCCGCCCTGGGTGTTGTTGTCCTGGGTGCCGCCGTACACGTTGTAGAAGGGTTCGTCGTAGTCGACGGCCACGCGGTAGAACTGGGTGACAGGCAGGTTGGCCATGTAGCGCCAGTGCTCGCCCCGGTCGAAGGATTCGTAGACGCCGCCGTCGTTGCCGGTCAGCAGATGGTCGGTGTTGCAGGGGTCGATCCACAGGGCGTGCTCGTCGACGTGCTTGGCCTCCCACCCCACCCGGTTGAAGGTCTTGCCGCCGTCCTCGGTCACCTGCAGGAAGGTATCCATGCTGTAGACGCGATCGGGATTCACGGGATCGGCGATGATTTCGTTGTAGTACTGGGGGCTGCCGGCCACGTAATCACTCATCTTGGCCCAGTTCTGGCCTGTGTCGGTGGACCGGAAGAAACCGCCCTTGCCGTCGGCCGCTTCGACGATGGCGTAGACGGTGTTCGGCGAGGGGAGGGAAACAGCCAGGCCGATGCGGCCCATGTCCACCTGGGGCAAGCCGCTGGTCAGCTCGGTCCAGGTGTAGCCGCCGTCGGTGGTCTTGTGGATGCCGGAGCCGGGACCTCCGTCGATAAGGACCCAGACGTGGCGCCGCCGCTGGTAGCTCGCCGCGTACAGGACTTCGGGATCACGGGGATCAATGGCCAGATCGACAACGCCCGTATTCTCGTCGATTTCCAGGACCAGGTCCCAGTTCTCCCCGCCGTCGGTGGATTTGTAGACGCCGCGGTCGCCCCCGGGCCCCCACAGAGGGCCCATGGCCGCCACGTAGACGACATCCGGGTCGGTGGGATGCACGATGATCTTGCCGATGTGCAGGGAGCGCTCCAAACCCATGTTCTGCCAGGTTTGCCCGCCATCGAGGGATTTGTAGACCCCGTCCCCGTAGGGAACGCTGCGCTGGCTGTTGTTTTCGCCCGAACCCACCCAGACGATCTCGGGCCGGGAAGGAGCGATGGCCACGCAGCCGATGGAAAAACTGCCTTCGTCGTCGAAGATCGGCGTGAAGGTGACACCTGCGTTCCAGGTCTCCCACACCCCTCCCGAGCATACGCCCACGTAATAGTGGGTGGGGTCGCTGGGATCGACGGCGAAGTCCGCGATCCGGCCCGAAGCCAGGGCGGGTCCGATACTCCGGAACGCCAGGGCGCTGAAATCGTCGCTGTCCCAGGCGGCGTCTTCTTCGGCGGCGCTGACCGCGGTGGTGAGCATCGCGAGCAGAATCATCATCACGTATATGGAGTGACGGCGCATGGTCATCCTTCTTTCGAGGGCGGAATATTCGGCCCGT
>CBDUYZ010000104.1:0-8332 GCA_965371575.1 uncultured bacterium | reverse complement strand
GCCCGACGCCCGGGACACTCCGGGCTACTCGGACGAGGCACTCGAGACCATCGTCCAGTACAGGTCCGCCCCCGAAACCATCGAGGGAGCGCCCGGCCTCAAGGAAGAGCACTTGCCGGTGTTCGATTGCGCCTTCCGGCCGGCCAACGGGGAGCGGTTCATCCAATACATGGGCCATCTGCGCATGATGTCGGCGGTTCAGCCCTTCCTGTCCGGGGCCATCAGCAAGACCGTGAACCTGCCGACCGAGGCCACCGTCGAGGAGATCGCCGAAACCTACCAGGAAGCCTGGAAGATGGGTTTGAAGGCCGTTGCTATCTACCGGGACAACTCCAAGCGCCTGCAGCCCCTGAACACCGGAACAAAGGCGGACGGGGCGGTCAAGGCGGATGACCACAACGCGCCGCCCAAACCCAAGCGGGTGCGCCTGCCGGACGAGCGTCAGGCCGTCACCCACAAGTTCTCGATCGCCGGTCACGAGGGTTACCTCACCATCGGTCTGTACCCCAACGGCAAGCCCGGTGAGATGTTCATCTCCATGGCGAAGGAAGGTTCCGTAGTCAGCGGCCTGATGGACAGTTTCGCCACCAGCGTGTCGATCATGCTGCAGTACGGAGTGCCGCTGAAGGTGCTGATCAACAAGTTCTGCCACGCGAGGTTCGAACCCAGCGGATTCACCACCAACAGCAAGATCCCCATCGCCAAATCCGTTATGGACTATATCTTCCGCTGGATGGATCTGAAATTCGGTGACCACGTCGGTGATCCCGACGGCACCGTTCCCGATGGTGCCGACGACACCCGGGAGTCCATGTCCCTCAAGGAAAAGGAAATGAAGGCGGCCATCGGTCTGAAGGCCATGGAAGCTTCAGTCGGCGGTCCGACCCGAATCACGATGGAAGTCGAGCAAGCCGTCTTCCAGCAGCAGGCCGACAGCCCGCCCTGTCCCGAGTGCGGTTCGGTGACGGTACGTAACGGGGCCTGCTACAAGTGCCACAACTGCGGGGCAACAACCGGTTGCTCCTGAACCGGTTGCTCCTGAACCGGTTGCTCCTGATCGAGAAGGCCCAGAAGTGCCCGCTCACACGAATCGATGGAGCGAGCCTGAGGCAAAGGATTGCCAGGAACCCCGGCGGGAATGGATTTCCGCCGGGGTTTTGCGATCAGTCGAGGGTAGCATCTTCGTCGAGGTGAAAAAGAAACAGCTTGTTCCTGCTCGCCAGGGCAAAACCCTCAGTCCAGCGCATAAACAACCGTCAAAAGGGGACGTGCCGTGCTGTTGGTGGATTCGGAAGAGACGAGGATGACAAAATTGTCCACGGTGGCGGCTGAGTCCGGCACCAGGATGACGCCGAGGTTGGTCCCCGGAGACTGAATCCAGCTTTGCACAACGTCAGGTGCGAGCTCGATGTCGAAGGTGGAACTTGGGGTCGGAATCTCACTGGAGCCCATGACCCGCTCACCAAAGTCCCCGCCGGGAGAATCCCAGGCATGAAGTGAGCTGGCGTTTAGCCAGGAGGCCTCGCTTTCGACCCAGGTCGCGGTGACTGGATGCGCCCAGACCGTCAGCTCGTTCCCGAGGTCCAGAACGAACAGAGTGAGATAAGCCCTGACCACTTCGGCACTGGCCGGAAAATAGCCTCCGATGTCGAACTTGATCAGTGAGTGCAAGGCGTCGTCCACATGATTTATTCCTACGGACAAGGTGTTGTCCGATCCGTAGTTGGTGGACGGTAAGCTTTCAACCAGGAGCGCGTCCGTGTTGCCGGCAAACCCAGCCGCAGGAAGAGCATCCTGCCGGAAACTTTCAATGAAAAGCTGTGGTTGCTGAACCACCACGGGATCGCAGACCGTATCGTCGTCAGAGCAAGCGGAGATGAAAAGGGCTGAGCTGAAAAACAACACATAGATCGGGAATAATTCCTTGTGCGACATGATTAACCCCCCAGAAAAACCAGGAAACCCTCCTTGTTACCATTCGGCCAGCGGATTCTATCACCGCTGATCGCTGGGAGTCAATCCGCTGGACGGAGGCCGACGGCTTCGGATTCACAACCAGCCGGCCCCTGGCCAGGATTAGACCAGAACAGCCTGACGGGCCTCTTCCTCGGAATCGACCATGGTCAGAAACTGGTCGATGTTCAGCAGTTTGATGACCTGCAGAACGTCCGAGGTCGGCTCCACGAAAACGATGTTTCCGCCGATGTCCGTGAACTCTTCAGTGAGCAGAAGCAGCGTGCCCAGCCCGCTGGAGGCCACGAATTCCAACCCCGAGAGATTTACGATCAGCTGGGTGTTGCCCTCATCCTTGAGCTTCATGGCGGTTTCCCGCAGAGTCATGGCGCCGTCGGCATCCAGGCGGCCCGCCAGACGGAGCACGGGAGTCATGCCACCGCTTGTTTCTTGGTTCAAGGTGAACTGCTTAGACATTTTGGGTCTCCTTGTCGGTATGGCGTTCAGAGGGAGCGAACCGCAACAGGGTGATGTTGCCGGCTGGGGTGCCGGGTATCTGTTCAATTTTCTTCGTCAATGAATGCACGATCTTCAGGCCCAGACCCCGTCCCCTGCGACGGGTGCTTTCATCCTCCAGCTGCGGCGGGGTCCACGAGCCTGGATCGAAGGCCTTGGCGTCGTCTCGGATCAGGAAATATCCGCTGGTCTCGTTCCCCTGTTCTTGCCGGCTGGAGGTCTGGGGCACCGGGATCCCGGTAGGCAGCTGCCGGGTGTTGAACTTCACCGGCCGCCACCAGACATCCACCACCTGGGAGGGATCGTTCTGGTAGCCATGCTCGATGATGTTGGCGCAGACCTCGAACAGGCTGCTCTCGATGAGTAGGCGTTGGTCGCTGGGCAACTCGCCCAGATCGGGATTGCCATCCACCCAGGGCCGCAGATCCTTCAGATTCGCCAGGTCGGCCGGGATGGAAATATGGGCGATATCCCCCAGCATTTCTGCCAGAGCCTGACGGGCCGCCAGGTTGCCGGACATGAACTCCGGGGGGGAAGTTTTGGTCGGGCTGCAGGGAACCGCCGCCGGTGCCCGGCTGACCGCCACCAGGGTCAGGTCGTCGCCCAGGGGATCCGGCGTGGACCAGGCCATGGCCTCTTCGCAAAGGACATTCATGAGCTTGGGTAGACCGTCCTGTGAGTGTTCGCAGATGAGGAGTTCGATCTGTTCGAATCCGAACTGCTCCTTCAGGTCAGGATTCCAGGCCTCGTTCAGTCCGTCGGTATACTGCAGCAGCAGATCCCCCGGCTGCAGGTCGATCGTGTAGTCTTGCAGCGTTTTGGCCAGCATGCCGTTGCGCACGGCCCCCAGGGGAATCCCTTTGGTCTTGTGGGTTTCCACCAGTCCGCTTTCAGCTCGGTAGATGAACAGGGGGCTGTGCGCAGCAGAGGCGTAGACCATCCGACCGGTGGCGGGATCAAGGATGCCGTAGAAAATGGTGACGAAAGTGCCTTGCGCCAGCGAGAACTTGACCTCCTGTTCCAGGGTCACGAGGAGCTCGCTGGGCGAGGTGTGCTTCTCGCGCAGGGAGCGCAGCAACACGGCCAGCATGGCAGCGACCAGGCATCCACCCAGGCCTTTGCCCGAAACATCGGCAATCACGATGCCTACCTTCCCATCGGGAAGTTCGAAGAGGTCGTAGTAATCGCCACCCACCTCGGCGGCCGCCCGGTTGGCGCCGAGGCAAAGGTAATCGCCGACCCTAAGCGCCCCGCCGGGCAGAAGGGATTGCTGGATCTGCCGGGCCAAATCCATCTCGTGGTCCAGGCGCTCTTTTTCCAGCATCTCCGACTGGGAGGTCTTCAACTGGTGGGCCATGCTGTTGATGGTCTCGGCCAGTTGCCCCAGCTCGGACTTTGTGCGCAGCTTGATTATGGTGTCCAGCTTGCCCTGACCGATCCGTTCCAGCCCCGAACGTATGGTCGTGATGGGCCGCAATAGATGCGACATCAGCAGCAAAGCCGAAATGGTCCCTACAACAAGCAGGCCGATCGTCAGGAGCAGGAAGGACAGGCGCTGCCGCGCCATGATCCCGTTCAGGTAGGACTTTTTCAAACCAACCAGAGCCGTGCCCACGAGCCGCCCGTTGGCGTGTTTTGCCGGGACCGAAACCACCAGCAATACCGAATTGCCGAGGATCTTTTCCCCATCACCGTGAACAACGCTGCCGAGTGCGGGATCAAGATCATCCAGGAGGGTTAATTCGCTGTTCAGGGCTTCCAGATCGACATGCCCCTGGATGATGCCATCGTGGTCCAACACGATCGCAAACGCCAGATCGGACCTGTCTTTCTCGATCTCCCTGACCAGGGGGCAAAGAATGAGTTCGGGAAAATCCGAAAGCAAAGCGTCTACGCTCACCGAAGCCAGGTTGCGGGCCTCCACCAGCAAACGGGTTTCCACTTCAGCGGTCAGGGCGGACCGTGTGTTGCGCTCGGCCAGCAACCCGAAGGAACTCAAGCTGGCGACGATCAGGGCCACGGTGGCTGCGCAGATAATGAAGCGCATACTGATGCCGTGCTTGGTACGGGTCTTGGCCACTGGTTTGTTGCGAGAGGACACCATTCCACTCTTTCGGTTGTGGGCGACTAGCTGGTCGGAAACCTTTCCCGGTCCCTGGTTAACTGCTCAACTTCTCCAGCCGTTTGATCTGATCACGGGCTCGCCGCAGGTAACCCTGGGCTTTGTCGTCGTCGGGAGCCACGCGGACGGCGTTCTCCCACTCCGTCACCGCAGCATGCAACTGCCCCGCGACGAAGGCTTCCATGCCGCTGGTCAGGTAATGCTGCTTGAGATTTTCGCCGACCTGCTGGTAGGAGGAATCCATCTCCCAGACCAACTCGAAGAAGTGGACGGCCTGCTCCGCGTTGCCGGCGTCCATGGCCCGCATGCCCCGGCTGTACAATTCCACCATTTCCTGCTTCTGTTGCTCGGTCAGGCGGGCGGGAGGCGACCCCGGGCTGGGCTGGCTGATGCCGGCTGCGGCGCTGGAACCAACACCTGTGCCCGGGTCATGCTGCTTGGCCGCCACGACGAGTTCGCGTTGGCGTCGGGCCACATAAGCTGTGGCCGCCCCCAGGCGCGAATCCTCGGAATCCAGAGTCTTCACCTCGACCAGCCGGGATTCGGCATCGGCTATGCGGCCTGCTTGGGCCAGGATCCGCGTCTGATACAGCAAATCGGCCACCCGCTCATCGATTGCGGTACTTGTGCGGGCAACCATGTTTCTGGCTTCTGCATCCTCGGGGTTCATCTCCAGTACCCGTTCGAAGCCTGCCTGCGCCTTGAGCAGGCTGCCGGCAGTGAAATCGTCCATAGCCTGGTCAAGCAACTCACGAATCGCCGCCGACCGGACAGCCTGCCTGTCGCTGGCGTCACGGACCCGTTCCATCATCAGCAAGGCCTCAGGCTCGTCCGCGTCGATGACCAGAACGCGCCGCAGGATCATCATCGCCCCTGCATAGTCGGTCTCCTGTTCCAGAGCCGTAGCTTCCAGGATCAACAACTCCATTTCCAGGTCGAGGATCTGTTCATTCAGGGGGTCGATGACCTTGGCCATGGCCACGTATTCGGCCACTGCTTCCAGGTCACCATCGGTCAGGGCGGCCCGGGCCTGTTGACGCAGATCCTCCAGCCGCGCCTGATTCCGGCGATCGAACTCGGCCGCCAGGCGGTCCTGCATCTCTTTTTCGGCGGCAGCCAGGTAAGCCTGGCGATTTTCCTCGACAGTGGCCCCGAATTTCAGGGAGATCCCGAAGCGGTGAATCGATTCCTCGGGGTGATTCTCGAACAAGTAGTCGAATCCGTAGTCGTGCCAGGTGATCCCGGCCCCCGCAGTCAAATCGCCCCGGTTCAAGCCAAGGCGCATGGCCAGAACTTCCAGGATGCCGAACTCCAGACCGGCATGGTAATGCGTGTACATGCCTCGGGTCTTTTCCATATCCATTGTGGCCAGGACCCAGTGCCGCTGCCCGAAGGGATGCCTGTACGCCGTTCCCAGACGCAGGCCCGTCGGATCAGGGACCGCTTCCTGGTCCAGCCTGATTGAAGGTTCGACTGCGTTGCGGACAGCGATTCCCATGATCCAATTACCGGCATTAGATGCCTGCGAATTTACGGCCAGAAGCGGCTTGAATTGTATGCCCAGGTCCAGCCCGAAGGCCGCATCGTCGTAGCCGGCCAGGGTTTGCCTGCGCAACTTGACGGCTCCGCCGATGCTCCAGGCGGACCCCAGGCTACGGCCGTAGGCCAGGGCGAACTCGGTCTCCGTGTCCGTCAGATCGTCAGCCAGGATGAAGTTTCGGTCGTCGCGGCTCTCGACGCCATCCACCCCGAAGCGGCGGAACGTCAGCGAGAACACACCGTAGCGCCAACTCGGTACGACCAGCGAGGCGTACTGCTCATTGAAGCCCAGGCCGATCAGGTTGGTGTGAGTCGCCTGTAATTCTCGGCGCGGGATCCAACCCAGACCGCCCGGATTCCAGATCATGGCGCTGGCGTCGTCTGCCACCGCGACGTAGGCGCCGCCGAGGGCCAGTGCCCGATTGCCGGCCCCGTCGGCAAAAAGCGACCTGCCGCCACCGTCGTCAGACGAGGCCGTTGCGATCTGGGGCGCGCCCAGCAACAAGATCCAGGTGAGTGTCCAGAAGAGTCGTTTCATCGGACCACCGCCACCTTTCTCAGGTGCCGGACCTGGGTTCCGTCGTTGAACCTGACCAGGAGTTCAGCGATATAGACTCCGTTCTGAACCGCCATCCCCCTTCCGTTGCGTCCATCCCATATATTTTCCTGATGAAGTCCGGCGTCATACCACTCCCCGGTCAGGATCGTTGTCACGGGATCCCAGTGGGCGGTATATAGCCGCAGGGAAACATGACCGGGGTCCGGCAACTCGAAGGTGAAATTGGTGACTTCGCGGCCGGCCGCGAACGGGTTGGGGAAGTTGGAGTAGCTGTCTGCCAGACTGCCGCCGCCAAAACTCGCAACTTCGGTCCAGAAGGGGAAACTGTTGCCCTGCTCAGCCTCGATGCGCACCGTGAAGAGAGGGTCGTCCGGCTGGATCACGCTGACCCCGCTCTGGTCCAGGCCCAGGCGTAAGCTGGTCTCCTGAATATCCTGGCGGACGGTGATCCTCACCTCCAGAACCAGAGTTTGACCTTGGATCAGATAGTCCGGCGAACCTGGCTGGATGGTGACCGTCGTGTCCGTTGGGGCCAGAGCCACGGCGGGTGCCCAGAGTTCCTGGCCACAGAACACCTGGATTTCTTCAACAGCCGCCCCGAGCGGCCTGCTGGCAAAATTCAGGTCCGAGGCTACCAGGGTTATCGCCTCCACGTTGATGCCCGCGGCCTCGTCCGCGGAGGGGTTGAACATGATCACGCTGGCCACGGAGACCAGCTGACCGTCACCGGCCAGCACGGCCGGCATATTGTCCTGGAAAGCCACCAGAAGCTCATCCGCCGGCACCCGCAAGCGGGTCAGGCCGGAGGTCAGCGGGAATTCCTCTCCCTCTTCGGGCTGCACGGTAACCAGCAGACCCAGGTTGATGTCGCTGGCCACAACCCCCGTAGCGGTCACCACCAGCTCCAAGCTGGCTGCCGGGGCGGAGAACTCGATGTCCACCTGCAGGACCAGGTCCACCGTTTGACCGGGTTGCAGAATAATTTCGGTCAGGGGTACGGCCATAACGCCGTCACCGGACGGATTGGCCAGCGAGCCGACCTCCTGGGCAGCCCGCAGGACAGTCAGTTGATCGAGCAGGCCGGTCGGTGACATCAACTCCCGGTTCTCGTTCCGGCACTGGACAATGAGTGAATCGACCTGGATGGCGCCCATACTCGAGCCGCCGGGATGGCGCAGGGTAAGGCCCATGGCCTGGATTCCAGACGCGCCGACGACCAGATCGGTCGGGAAGGCAGGCTCGCCCCCGGCCATGATATCGGTGGCCATCTCCTGGACGGTCATGATCCCACCCGTGACAGGATCAGACCCGTAGATCACCGGCACTTCGGCGCCCGAGTTGCCGTCGTAGGCCAGGAAGTCCTCCGCTGATGCCAGCTGCAACCGATAAGCCCCGGTCAGGGCGGGATCGCCGATGTCGGCCAGGATCTCCATCTGCACCGGTGTGTCCACCGGTACGGTCAGCAAGGGCGAAAGCACCAGTTCCATGACTGCGCCCTCGATCTGCAGGACCGTGACGTTCAGATGGTTCTGCAAGGGTCCTTCGACACGGATCCGGTCCAGCACGTCGCCGGGAACTGCCAGAGGGACACCGAAGGTGTCGGTGAAACTGACCGACAGGGAACCGATTTTGACGTCGGACCC
>CBDUYZ010000103.1:0-8398 GCA_965371575.1 uncultured bacterium | reverse complement strand
GGATCCCCTCGTCCTGGCCGGGGACAGCAACCTCCCTCTGACTGACGCCGACGAGACCGCGGTGGCGATCCGCCTGACTCGCGGGGCGGCCAAGTGGTCCCTGATCTGGAAGAACGAGGTGGATCCGGATCACAATCTGCCGCATCTGCAGGCGTTGACCCTCGGCGGCCGGACCGAGCGCAAATTGGGTGATGCGGGAGAAGTGATGACCGAACTGGCCGTCCAGTACCAGAAGGAATGTTCCAGCCCGTCGGACAGGCCCGACGGGTTCGCCTTGGCCCTGCAGGCCCACCTTGCTGATGATCTGGGCTCGGCTTGGCGCGGCAAGGCCGGGTTCTTCTATTATTCCGGCGCCAGCGGCGATCTGCGCGCCTTCCGCACGCCCTGGGGCCGCTGGCCCAAGTGGAGCGAACTCTACATATACACCCTGATCGGCGAGAGCCCTCCTGGGCGGGTCAACGTGGCGGCCTGGGAGAATATCTCCGCGCCCCATGTGACAGTCACCAGGCCCATCAGTGAGGCGATCCGGTGCCGGTTCAGCGCCTACTACCTGCTGGCGCCCCAGACGGATTGGGCACCGCGCGGGACCCTGGTCGAAACGGAATTGACCTTCGACCTGTTGCCGGGCCTGGACGGCCACCTGTTGTGGGAGATGCTTGATCCGGGGAGTTTCCACGACGGCCGCGGGGGTTTTCCACCCCTGGCCTCGACCGTACATTTCCTGCGTTGGCAACTGGCCTACGCGTTTCCGTGAGGTAGAAGATGGCGCCGTTTCATCTGTCCTGGCTGACCTTCGGGGCCTTCCTGGTTCTCGGTGGCACCATAATCCTGGCCCTCGTCTGGGCCCTGGTTGACCGCCTCCGGGACCGCGGAGGGAAACCATGATCGTCTACATCATCGTTCTGGTGGTTTATCTGGGCCTGCTGGCGGCCATCGGTATGGTCATGAGCGGCCGCAGCCGCAGCGTGGGGGATTTCGCCATCGGCGGCCGGTCGGTGGGTCCCTGGGTGACGGCCCTCTCGTTCGTGGCGGCCTATTACTCGAGCGTGGTGATCATCGGCGGCGGGGCCTTCGGCTGGAAGTACGGCCTGGCTACGCTGTGGGTCGGGGCGGGCAACGTGTTGGTCGGAACGACCCTGGCCTGGATCATTCTGGGCCGCCGGATCCGTCGGTTCACCGAAAATCTCGACGCAATGACCCTGCCGGGATTCTTTTTCGGCAGGTACGGCTCCGCCGAAGCACGCATCTTCAGCGCAGCGACGACGGGGTTGTTTCTGATCATCTACAACGTCAGCGTGCTCAAAGGCATGGCCAACACCTTCGAGGTGTTGATGGATCTGCCCTACTGGAGCGGGGTCGTCATTTCCGGAGTGGTGATCCTCTTCTACACCGCCGTCGGGGGATACCTGGCGGTTGTCTACACGAGTTTCGTGCAGGCCCTGGTGATGATCGCGGCGCTGGTCCTGCTGACGTTCATGTCCCTGCAGAAAGTGGGTGGGATGACTGTCCTGGTGGACCGTCTGAACGCCGTTGACCCGGGTCTGGTCAACACGCCCGGAGTATGGGGTTGGGCGGGGCTCATCAGTTTCACCCTCATCGTCAGCCTGGGCACCTGGGGCATGCCGCAGCTGCTGGTGCGCTTCTATTCCATCAAGAACGACAAGATGCTCCGTCTGGGCACCGTCATTGTCACCATCGGCGCTTCGGTCGCGCTTCTGCCCTACCTGACCGGAGCCGTGGCACGGGTGCTGGTGCCGGAACTGTCCAGCGCCGATCAGGCGATTCCCGCCCTGACCAAGCTGGTACTCAACGACTGGGGCGGGGCGCTGTTCCTGGCCGGAGTGGTGGCCGCGGGCATGAGCACTTTCGCCGGCGTGTTGATCATAATCTCCAGCTCGATGGTCAACGACGTATGGATTCACGGCCTGGGCCGCACCCTGTCCCCGACGGCGGAACTCAGGGCCACTCGCCTGATGAGTCTGGCGGTAGGCGTGATCAGCCTTCTGATCGCGCTCAAACCGCCGGCACTCGTGCTGGTGCTGACGGCGTTTTCATGGGCCGTGATCGCCTCGACCAACCTGTGGCCGCTGCTGTTCGGCCTGTACTGGAAACGGACCAGTCCCCAAGCGGCCTTGTGGAGCATGATCACCGGGGTTACGGCAGCTCTCCTGTGGCAGGCCTGGCCGCGTATTGGCTGGCTGCCCGAATTGCCGGGCGTCTTTGCCGGGGTCCACGGTTTCGTGGTGGGAACGACGGTGGGGCTGGTGGTCATTCTCATCGGCACCTTCGCCGGCCGGCCCGCGCCAAGGGATAACGTGGACCGGGCCTGGGGTTCGCGGTAGACTGGGCCGACGGTTGCCACACGCATTTCCGCCGGGGATCAGCATGGTTTCTATCGAGGACATCAGACAGGCCGCGACACGGATCTCAGGAAGGGTGCACCGCACGCCGGTGCTGACCTGCGCCGCGGTGGACCGGCTGGCCGGGGCTTCACTTTTCTTCAAGTGCGAAAATTTCCAGAAGGTGGGCGCCTTCAAGATGCGCGGCGCCACGAACGCCGTGCTGTCTTTGAACGATGGTGAAGCGGCCCGCGGCGTGGCCACCCACTCGTCCGGCAACCACGCTCAGGCTCTGGCCCTGGCGGCCCGGCTGCGCGGCATACCCGCCTTCATCGTGATGCCTTCGAATGCGCCGGCGGTCAAGCGGGCGGCGGTGGAGGGTTACGGGGCGGAGATCATCATCTGCGAGCCCACCCTGCAGGCTCGCGAGGAAACCCTGGCTGCGGTGGTCAAGCGGACAGGAGCGATCTTTGTCCATCCCTACGACAACGAAGACATCATCGCCGGGCAGGGTACCGCGGCGGTGGAGTTGCTGGAGGAAGTTCCCGCTCTGGACGTGGTCATGGCCCCGGTGGGGGGCGGTGGCCTGTTGTCCGGCACCGCCCTGGCGGTGAAGGCGATGGCCCCGGACGCCCGCGTCATCGCCGCCGAACCGGCAGGCGCCGATGACGCCGCCCGTTCCCTCGCCGCGGGCCGCATCATTCCCTCGGTCGACCCCGACACGGTGGCGGACGGGCTGCTGACCAGCCTGGGGGAACTGAATTTTCCCATCATCCAGGAGCATGTCTCGGCGATCTGGACTGTCGACGATTCTGACATCATCGCCGCCATGCGACTGATATGGGAGCGGATGAAGATCATCATCGAACCCTCCGCCGCGGTCTGCCCGGCAGCCGTCCTGGCCCGGCCCGACGAAGTTGCGGAGCTCCGCATCGGCGTTATCCTGTCCGGCGGCAACGTGGAACTTGACCGGCTACCCTGGTTGTCCCATCTGGAGGAATGAATGAGTCACACGACGATCATCAAGGTCCGTGGTTATCACTGTGATTTCTACGGCCACGTGAACAACGCCCGCTTCCTGGAGTTGCTCGAGGAGGCCCGCTGGTCCTATCTCGAGGACAGTCTGGATCTGTCGGAATGGAAAGAGATGAATCTGGGCATCGTGGTGGCGGCCTTGACCATAAACTACCGCCGCCCCGCTCCGGTGGACACCGTCCTGGAGATTCTCTCGACCGTGGGTGAACTGGGAGCCAAAACGGGTATCATCCACCAGGATGTTCTCGACCAGAAGACCGGCAAGCTGGTAGCCGACGCCGATGTGACCTTCGCCGTGGTCGATACGCAGACCGGTAGAGCCGTTCCCCTGGACGGGAAAGTGCGGGCGGTGTTCGCAAAGTCGGAGCCCGGGGAGGGGAGCGCCGGACTTTGAATTCCGCGGAGTGGCGCCGGAAATTTCGCGCCGTCGGACCGGGTATCCTCTTCGCCGGGGCGGCCATCGGCGTGTCCCATCTCGTCCAGTCCACCCGTGCCGGCGCGGGCTACGGCTTCGATCTGCTGTGGGCGGTGATCCTGGTCCTGCTCTTCAAGTATCCCTTTTTCCAGTACTCCCACCGCTACACCGTGTCCACCGGGGAAAGTCTGCTCCAGGGTTACCGGCGTCTGGGTGTCTGGGCCCTGGTCCTGTTCATGGGTGTCGTGGTCGTCAGTTCCTTCATCACGATGGCCGCGGTAACGGTGGTGACGGCCGGCCTGGCCGGGGCGCTGCTGGGCCTGGACATGTCATTGACGGTGCTGAGCCTGATCCTGCTGATGGTGATCATGGCCATGCTCGTGGTCGGACACTACCGGCTGCTGGATCATTTGATGAAGATCATGGTGCTGGTGTTGGGCGTTCTAACTTTGACCGCCGTCGCGGTTGCGGCGGTCCACGGTCCGGCGAAGGAACTGGAATTCGGCCAGCGGTTCGTATATTCCGTCGGCGGTCTGACGTTCCTGCTGGCTCTGATGGGTTGGATGCCCGCTCCCCTCGATATCGGAGCCTGGTCTTCGTTGTGGATCCTGGAAAAGCACAAGGACGACACGGCGCTGCCCACCATGAACCAGGCCCTGCTGGACTTCAATCTGGGTTACGCGGCCACGGTGGTGCTGGCCTTCGCCTTCATCAGCTTCGGCGCCCTGGTCATGTTCGGCACCGGCGCGGAGTTCTCCCCGTCCGGTATCGCCTTTGCCCGCCAGCTGGTGGACATGTACACGAGCACCCTGGGAAGCTGGAGCCGATGGCTGATCGGTCTGGTGGTCTTCATCACGATGTTCTCCACCACGATCACGGTGCTGGACGGTTACTCCCGCACCCTGGCCGCGGGAACCGGTCTGTTGTTCCGTTCCTCCGGGAAGCCGGATCGCCGGACGACGTATTTTTTCATGGCCCTGCTGGTGGTCCTGGCGGTGGCGATCATCGCGTTTTTCATGGGTGGTATGCGCACATTGGTCGACGTGGCGACGGTGCTGGCTTTCCTGACCGCGCCGCTGGTTGCGGTGCTGAATTTCCGGGTGGTGCGCGGGGAGAATGTGCCGCCGGCCCAGCGTCCGGGCAGGTTCATGTCCCTGCTGAGCTGGGCGGGCATAGTTTTCCTGGCTGGTTTCGGTCTAGTCTGGGTCTGGGTCAGATGGCTGGGCTGATAAGCCCGTGTCAAGAGAATTTGGGTGCCGGGCCTGATTTTCTCCGCCGGACCATGAATACGACGATTGACCAGACCGCCAGACCGATCAATTGCTGTTCCCTCGACGCAGGCAAATAACCTGTTTTCAACAGCAGGAAAAGGAAGGGCAGAGCGACGTAGCCAATGGTCATCCAGGGGGCCAGCTGATATCTCGTTGAAAACCAGCGCAGTCCTGCCACCGCCAAGGGAATGACAATAACGAAACCGAATACAAGAAGACGATCCAGATTATTGGCGAACATCGGCTGAAGGTAGACAAAGGGCAGGAAAAAAACGGCCGCCCTCCTGAGTCGGGGTTCCTGGAGAAAACCGAGGATGGCCAGTAGGAAAACCGGGACACCCCAGGTACCGGTCGTCCCACCCAGGATGTTGCCGACAATATCCCTGGTCAGCCAGGGAAGCCCTATTTCCCGGAACAATTCCGGAAGGTCGTATTGGTTCGAAGCGGGGATGAATGTTCTCATGGCCAGGACCAGTCCGAGAGGAAGAAGTCCGGCCAGGATTGTCTTTCCCGCCAAACGCCAATCCAGGAACTTTCGGGCATGGTACCCATAATACAGGGGCAGGGTGAACAGAATCGCTTCCTTGGCCAGGACGCCCAGGGTAATCGCAAGAATAAAGGCGGCCAGGTTGTTCCTGACGGTGGCGTAGAAGGCGGCAATACCGAAGAAGAACAGGGCCGGATCAGTCAGCCAAAAATTCCAGACAGTGAACTTTCCCGCCCAATTGAGACCCAGAAACAAAGCTAATCCCGACCAGGCGAAAAACCGGCTTTCGCCAAGTTCCCGGAGAACCAGAAAGAGGATGAGTCCGGAGCTCCAGAGAAAAAACAGGGTTTGGAGGAAAAACCCGGTTTCTGTGGAGAGAGGAAGGGATTTGACCAGACCGGGGACCAGAACCCGGAAACAATATGGAGCGGGGAAGGAGCCGGGTTTGTCTGATGCCATGGCATGGTAGGCCAGGTGATCTCCACCTGCGGCGAAGCGGGGATTATCGATCGTGACCCGGTCGACTTTCAAGACCAACAACAGGATCAGGACAGCCGCGAGGATTGCGGTGATGGCCAAATCATTTTTTCTGGTGGGCTGTACAAATGCCATCCGCAATCCCCGGGTTTGACGCAATCTTTCAGGAAACTCAGGAGCCGGTTCCCTGTCCGTGGAAAAGCTGGTCGAATGCCTCGCGCATGCCCGCCTGCAGGGCCGCGACGTCTTCGGCCGACCACTTGTCTGCGTCTTCCCGGATGAAGGATGTCTTGTCCACCCTGTTGTCGAACCGGCCCAGGGGCAGGAAATATGACGTGCCGTTCCGGTCTACCGGGACCGTATCCGGTTTGCCGGAGGTTTCGAGCAGATACTCCATGTCGTCGCAGCCGTAATCCCCGTACATGACAGCCAACGGCACCCCGTGGTGCAGGATGCTGCCAGGGTCGTCAGGATCGGTGCGCGCGGCGTTTTTCCGCCGGGATTCCTCGGGCGTGACCCAGATGTAGAGGATACTCGCTTTCTCCAGGATGGACGGGCTCAGCTGACCCAGGCTGCCGGCGTAACCGTAGGGGTGGGGGATGGGCATGGTCTGTCCGTCGGCGCAGCCCCGGGCGAATTCGATCACCACGGTCTTGTCCTCGAGGTTGTCGGGGACCTCGGCGATCTTGTCGTTCAGCAGCTTGCGGGCCTCGTCCTCTATGGGAGCGGCGATTTCACGCCGCAATTCCTCGGGCAGGGCACCAATGATCGCCTCGCCGCCGGCGCGGATCCTGGCGGCGTCGATGCGGTCGAACAGCCACAGGGCCGCCGATTCGGGTGCGGGCCGGTTGTGCGCCGCCAGATCTCCGTAGTCCTCGTTGATCAGCTCGATAAGTGTCAGCCAGTCGATGGGATTGCGGAAGGGAAGGGCCGGAGAAACGAAAAAGGTCCCGGGGCGTCCGCGTTGCGTCAGTTCATCGCTGACGCGGCGCATGATGTGCACATAGGGAAAATCATCGAGCTGCACCGTATGTCCGATACCGAATTGTTCGCGACATTGCTCCGGGCTGAGGCTGGCCAGGTAACGGCGGGCCTCGGATTTGCCGCTGGCCGGCAGGGCGAGCAACAGCAGGACATCGATATGCTTGGACATGGGACCATCCTTTTCAACCTGATCCGGGCTACCCCTTGATCGCCGCCTTCAGGAACTCCCGCCGCATGCGCGCGATGTTCTGGATCGAGATCTCCTTGGGGCAGACCGCTTCGCACTCGCCGTGGTTCGAGCAGTCGCCGAAGCCCTCGGCGTCCATCTGCTCGACCATGAGCAAGGCCCGGCGCGTACGCTCGGGATCACCTTGGGGCAGCCAGGAGAACTGGCTGATCTTGGCGCTGACGAACAGCGAAGCCGAGGCATTGGGGCAGGCGGCCACGCAGGCTCCGCAACCGATGCAGGCGGCCGCGTCGATGGCGTTGTCGGCCGCCTCCTTGGGGACCGTGAAGGCGTTGCCGTCCGGAGCCGATCCCACGTTCGAGCTCACGAACCCGCCCTTGCCCTGGATCCGGTCGAACGCGTCACGGTCGACGATCAGATCCTTGATGATGGGGAAGGGTCCGGCACGGAAAGGTTCGAGGGTGATGGTCTCGCCGTCCTTGAAGGACCTCATACGCACTTCGCAGGTGGTGGTGCCGGCGTGGGAGCCGTGCGCCACCCCGTTGATGATCATGCCGCACGTGCCGCAGATGCCTTCCCGGCAATCGTTGTCGAATTCGACCGCCTCTTCACCCTTTTTGACAAGATCCTCGTTCAGGACATCGAGCATCTCGAGAAAGGACATCAACGGCAGGACGTTTTCCACCGTGTAGTCGACGAACCGGCCCTTGGCTTCGCCCCGGGCCTGACGCCAGATTTTCAGATGAATCGTCTTGGGCTTCTGGACAGACTTGTCACTCATGGGACAATCCTTCCTCTATTTGTAGCTGCGGGTCTTGAGTTCCACGTTTTCGAAGACCAGGTCTTCCTTGTGCATGACGGGTTCCTTGTTCTCGCCGGTGTACTCCCAGGCCGAGACGAAGGTGAAGTTGGCGTCGTCACGCTTGGCTTCCCCCTCGGGGGTCTGGTGTTCCTCGCGGAAGTGTCCCCCGCACGATTCCTCGCGCATCAAGGCGTCGCGAGCCATCAGTTCACCCAGCTCGAGGTAATCCGCCAGACGGTTGGCCTGCTCGAGTTGCTTGTTCAGGTCGGTGTCCGTGCCGCTGAGGGCCAGGTTCTGCCAGAACTCGCCGCGCAGTTTGCCGATGGCCTCGATGGCTCCGGTCAGTCCCTCGCGGTTGCGGGCCATGCCCACGTGTCGCCACATGGTCCGGCCCAGGTCCC
>CBDUYZ010000102.1:0-8415 GCA_965371575.1 uncultured bacterium | reverse complement strand
CCAGCCGATCAGCGCTCCGAACGCGACCAGATCCAGTTTTTCAACAGCCTGCTAGCCGCCGTCCCGCCAGGTCAAGCGCCCGCCCCGGAAGGTTGCTGACACGCGACCGGTCAAGGTCTCGCCGAGGTACGAGGAGTTTCTACTGAGGGACTGGAACTCATCGCCATCGACTACCCACTGGCGGGTCGGATCGAACAGGACGAAGTCCGCCTCCGCGCCTTCTTCCAACCGACCGCCCGGCAGGTTGAAGATGCGTGCGGGAGTTTCGCTCATGCATTGGATCAGCCGGCCCATATCCATGACACCCGTATTGACAAGATAAGTGATCCCCACGCCGAGAGCCGTCTCCAGACCGGTGACACCGAAGGGCGCCTGATCAAACTGGTATTCCTTTTCCGTGTCCGTGTGGGGCGCGTGGTCAGTGGCGATACAATCGATGGTGCCGTCGGCCAACCCCTCGGCTACGGCGTTGACGTCGTCAAGCTCCCGCAGCGGGGGACTCATCTTGAACAACGGCGAATAATCGCAGCAGCGCGAGCAATCAAGGCTGAGGTGGTGAGGCGTGGCTTCAGCGGTGATCCGCAGACCTTCGTCTTTGGCTCGGCGGATGATCTCCACCGCTCCCTTGGTCGACACGTGCGCCACGTGCAGATGCGCGCCCGCCGCCCGGGCCAGTTCGATATCACGGAACACGGCGACATCCTCACCCGCCCGCGCCATGCCCTCAAGCCCCAGGCGGGCGGACCAGTAGCCCGCGTGCATACAGCCCTCGCCCACCAGGGAACGGTCCTCGGCATGGGTGATGATGGGCACACCCAGGACATTGGCGTACTTCAGGACGTTGGCCATCAGACCACCGTCTTCGACCGGGGAGCCGTCATCGGTGAACCCGACCGCGCCCGCGTTCACCATGTCTCCGAACTCGGTCATGCCCTTGCCTTTGCGGCCGGAACTGATGGCACCGGTGGGGTGGATCCGGCACCGGTCAGCCTCCTTGCCGCGGTCGATGAGATAGCGAACCATGCCGGAGTTGTCGATGGCCGGGTCGGTGTTCGGCATCGTGACGACCGAAGTGTAGCCCCCTGCGGCCGCGGCCAGGCTACCGGTAGCCACCGTTTCCTTCTCCTCGTGGCCGGGCTCGCGGAAGTGCACATGCAGATCCACGAATCCGGGAGCACAAATCAATCCGTCGCCATCCAGGACGGGGATGTTTTCGACGGTCGGAGCACCGACGCCCAGGCCCTCGATCCTGCCCTTGCGGACATGAAGAAATCCCTTGCGCTTGCCGAGTTTGCCCTGGCGGCAAAGGAGGACTCCGGTCACCAGGAATTCCGAGGGAATGCGCTGCCAACTCCATTCCATATCCAGACCTCTTTCCGAATTACCAATCGCTCAATGTTCAGATTCCCCTGTGCTGGCTCACATCCCCCGGAAAACCATCAATCCTACCCGCCGGACAGGGCGCCGGGGTCACCCCCCGAAAGCAGATAGATCAGGGCCATACGGACTGCCACACCGTTGGCTACCTGGTCGAGAATGACTTGGCGCGGCCCGTCGGCCACCTTGCTGGAAATTTCCACGTCCCTGTTCATGGGACCTGGATGCATCACGATGGCCTCGGGCTTGAGGGTGCGCACCACCTCTTCGGTGATCCCGTACATGCGGTGGTATTCACGGTTGCCGGGAAATGAATTGCTGGAATGGCGCTCCAGTTGGATCCGCAGCACGTTCAGCACGTCCGCGTCCGCGACCGCCTTCTTCAGGTCGAATTCGATGTTCACGCCCAGACGGGCCAGACTACTCGGCACCATGGTCGGCGGACCGCACAGGGTCACCTCCGCTCCCAGCTTGGTCAAGCCCCAGATGTTGGAACGGGCCACCCGGCTGTGGGCAATGTCCCCGATGATGGTGACCTTCTTGCCCCGCAGGTCGCCGTGCCTCTGCCGCATGGTCATGATGTCGAGCAACCCCTGGGTGGGATGTTCGTGTGCACCGTCTCCAGCGTTGATGACCGAACATTTCAGCAAATCGGCCAGATAACGGGCCGCCCCGGCTGAACCGTGCCGGATGATCAGCATGTCGATCTTCATGGCGGCAAGATTTTCGGCCGGGTCGCGCAGCGTTTCGCCTTTGGTGAAGCTGCTGGTGGTGGAACTGAAGTTCACGATATCGGCGGACAACCGCTTCTCGGCGAGTTCGAAGCTGATGCGGGTGCGGGTACTGGGCTCGTGGAAGAAGTTGACCACTGTCCGGCCGCGCATGACCGGGACACTGCGGACCGGGCGGTCGAACACCTCCCTGAAGCGGGAAGCTATCTCCAGGACGCCCAGGATCTCTTCGACCGATAGTTCCTCCAGGCCGAGCACATCCTTGCTTTTCAGGATCATTCTGCCTCGACCTCCCCGACCACGACTTCGGCCTTGTCGTCGAATTCCTCGACCTTGACCTTGATGATCTCCCGCTGGGAGGTAGGCACGTTCTTACCCACGAAATCGGGGCGGATGGGCAGTTCCCGATGACCGCGGTCCACGAGGACTGCGAGGCGGATGGCCTCGGGACGGCCCCAGTCCATAATCACGTCCAGGGCGGCCCGCACCGTGCGTCCGGTGTACAGCACATCGTCCACCAGAATGATGATCTTCTTGTTCACATCGAAGGGCATTTCCGTACTGGACACCTGGGGAGCAGGGCCGAGGGTGGACAGATCGTCCCGGTAGAAGGTGATGTCTAGGGATCCCTGGGGAACCTCGGTGCCTTCGACGGCCTTGATGGCCTCACCCAGCATCCGGGCCAGCGGCACTCCCCGTCGCTGCACCCCCAGGATAGCCAGGTTTTCGGTTCCCTTGTTGGCTTCGATGACCTCGTGGGCCATACGCTTGAGCGCCCGGTTCATCTCGCTGGCGTTCATGATCACGGCTTTTTCGGCAAAATTCATGGCGATTCCTTCATGACGAGTACTCTGCTGGCAGGCAAAAAAAAACATGGCCATCGTGGTCATGCCTGTTTTTACCAAGGGCCTCCTTCACGGATTCATGTAAGTTTGCTTCGTAGGAATCTAACAACCGGCCCTGAGCCCAGCAAGAGGATTCTGGGCCTTGCGCGGCTCAAGACAGACCTTCCGGTCCCAGGGTCAGGATATCGCACCCCGCAGCCTCCAGGAACGCCCGGTCGTGTGAAGCGATAATCAGGGCCGTGCCCGCGGACGAACGGCCGAGCAGTTCCAGGACCAGGGATCGTCCGGTCCGATCCAGGGCAGCCGTCGGTTCGTCCAACAGCAGAACCGGACGCCCGGACAAGAGTACCATCCCCAAAGCCAGCCGTCGCCGCTGTCCGCTGCTCAAATCATGGGGATTTCTCGCGGTCAGGTCCGCGGAGAGTCCCAGCTCCGCCATGAAGTCCGCGGGATCTCGGGAAGCGAGGACAGGATCCAGGCTGATCTCCTCTGTCACCGTCGAGCGGGTGAATAGGTACTCGGGAAACTGGGGGGCTATCATGGCGGCCCCGTGATCGAGCTCCCGGGGGCTCCTGGCGTACAGCAACTGTCCATTCAACCTGACCGAACCATGCTCGGGCCGTCGGGCTCCGGCGCAGACCGCCAGGAGGGTGCTCTTGCCGCAACCATTGGGCCCGGTGACGCCGATCCTCCCGCCCGGTCCCACCAAGAGGTCGAGGTTGCGGAAACCATGACCCGGACCGGTGAACCGGCAGGCCAACCCGCGCAGTTCCAGCAGAGGGGGCGCTCCGGAATCCGGGGAACAAACCGGTGCAGGCTGGACATCCTCCCCGTTCCCCAGGAGTTCGGACACCTCCAGCGCACCCAGCAGTTCGGCGGCAGGCCCTTGTTTGACGATCCGTCCTTCCTTGAGCACAACCAGCCAATCTGCCCGGGCGGCTTCGGCACGGTCACAGGTGGCTGTGACCAAAGCCCCGCCTGTCTCCTTCTTCCAGCGTTCCAGCCGATCCAGGACCCACCGCGATTGTCCGGTGTCCTGCAGGGCCGTCGGTTCGTCGCACAGCAGGACACCAGGTCGGGCAGCCAGGGCCACGGCCAGGGCCAGTCGCTGCTTCTGGCCCGCGGAAAGCAGCCGGGGATCCATCTCCGCCAGGTCCGCCAGATCGAATTCCCGCAGGACCTCCCGACCATCCAGACCGCTCCTGCCCAGAGTGAGCTCCCTCTCGACGCTGGCGGCGAAAATCTGTTCGTCGGGATCCTGGAACATGATGGCCGCGGACTCGGCCAGGGGTGATTCCTTGCAGGCCAGGTACTTCAGCAGGGAGGATTTACCGGAGCCGTTGGCCCCCAGCACGGCCATCCACCGGCCGGGCCTGATGTCGAGATCGATCCGGTCCAGAAGAGTGATTTCACCACCGGGAACACGCCTGGCCAGGGACCAGTCCCGCAGGGAAAGCAGGGGGTCAGGAATCGCCTTCATCCTGCAGCATTTTCAGGTTGCGACGGGCCGCGTGTGCCCAACTCGAGGTGCCGTCGAGTTCAAGGTAGCGTTTCCAGGCGGCGATGGCGCGATCGGTGTGCTGCCCTTCCTGCAGGCTCCTGGCCCGACCGAAGGCTGCCCGCTTCATTTTCGGATCCACCTCCAGGGCTGCCTGGAACTGCTCGGCCGCCTCGTCGAACCGGGTACTCTGGAACAGGGCGTTGCCCCGGGCGAACAGGAAGTCGGTGTCGGCGGGCCGCCGGACCGTCAGTGCCTCCAGCAGGGCCAGTGCCTGTTCGGTCTTGCCGCGCTTGAGCAGAACCAACGCCAGGTTGTATTGAGCCGCCACCAGGTCGGGCGCGGTTTCCACCGCCAGGCGGAACTGCTTTTCCGCCTCGGCCAGACGTTCGTTGGCCAGAAGGTCGACACCCTTGTTGTAGGACACCAAGGCCGCGGATCTCTTGCGGGCGGACTCCCACTCGTCAGCGCTGAAGCGCAGTCGAAGCAGGGAGCCGGGAATGATCCGTTCGGGATCGGCGATCCTGTTGTCGCTTGCGATACGGTCTGAGAGCTCGGGATCTCCGTAATAGTTGTCGGCCACCTGGGCGAGGGTTTCCCCCTCGGCCACGGTGTGATCCAGGAAATGACCACCTTGCGGAACAGCAAATTCACCTTCGTTTGGAGACACCACTTTCTTGGCGCAACCCGCAATCATCAAGACGAACAGCAACAGTGCCGCGAGCAGGGACACCTTGCATGGAATGTAAATTTCCAACCGGCTCATGTCGTAAACCTCATCAGAGCTGAATCATCCCCTGGGGTCACCCCGGCGGGCCGCTTCTTCCAGGATGCCGATCATTTCATCAATCTTTTGCGTGGCATAGAGTTTTTTTCGGAATCCCGCCGCGCCGGGATACCCCTTGAAGCACTTGGCGATATGCTTGCGGACCACCAGACAGCCGCGGCTTTCCCCGCGCAGTGCCACCTCGCCCCGTATGTGTTCCATGGTGACCTGGCACATCTCGCTGAAGACGGCCTCCGGTTCGGGTCGGCCTTCATCCATCGCCTTCATCCCGGCGAAGATCCAGGGGTTGCCGATGGCGCCCCGGCCGACCATGACCGCATGGCAACCCGTGTGACTAACCATGCGTCGGTAGGATTCCCCGTCCACCACGTCCCCGTTGCCGACCACCGGAATGTCCAGCGTCTCGACCAGGCCTGCGATGCTGCGCCAATCAGCCTCGCCGCGAAATTTCTGCGCGCGCGTCCGTCCGTGCATGGTGACCCAGGAGGCGCCCAGTTCCTGTAACAGCAGACCAACCTCCCGGTAGTTTACTGAACCATCGTCCCAGCCCGTGCGGATCTTGGCGGTCACCGGAACAGTGGACTCGGCCATGACGCGGCGGACGATCTTCTCCATTAGGGGCAGGTCAGCCAACAGGGCGCTGCCGCCGCATTTCTTGACCACCTTTTTGGCCGGACAACCGAAGTTGATGTCCAGCACGTCCATGCGGCGCCCGGACAGCAGCCGTGCGGCCGTGCCCATGTGCTCGGGGTCGGCACCGAAGATCTGGATGCCCACCAACCCCTCTTCGCCCTCGGTGTCCACAAGTTCCCAGGTGGCCTCGCCACCGTAGGCCAGGCCGCTGGCCGAGGCAAATTCGCAAAAACCCATGTCGGCTCCGAACCTCCGACATATGTCCCGGAAGGGACGGTCCGTCACCCCGGCCATGGGCGAAAGCATGCGCCGCACCGCCGGCAGCCAGGGCAAACGGGGATCGAGGCGGACTTTCTTGCGCGGCAACTGATCGGACACCGGTACGGAGGCCTCCAGAGGGAAATCAGGAATTGAAAAAGGAATGAACGGACAAGGGCAAATTAAACCACGGCCCATCTCTTGGCAATTCCGTCCGTAAAGCGTGGCCGGAATGACTTTCCTTACTCAGGGTAGCACCACACCGACGGCGTACGTCGGTTTGGACATGGCATCCGCCAATGCCTGTGGCGCAGGCGCCGATGCCCCGATATAGTGATCTGGGCGGGAAATCAGCTTTCCGAAAATTCGAACGAGGTCTGAATGCCTAAGTTCCAAATCTGTTTTGTAGATTCAATACGCTCCTGGGGGGGGGCCGAGGTATGGGTGCTGGAAACCGCCGCGGCCCTCCGTGAACGGGGGTTCCAGGCCGATATCGTGGCTCAACCCGGATCCGAACTCCACCGCCGCGCCCGCCGGGCGGGAATCCCGGTGGCCGCCATTCCCATCCGCTTCGACGCCGCCCCTTGGACCCTGGCCAAGCTCGTCCGTCACTTCCATCGCACCGGGACCACCGCCATCTGGGCCAACCTGACCAAGGACCTCAAGGCGGCCTCCTTGGCCGGCAGGCTGGCTGGTGTCCATACCATTCTCGCCTCCCGGGAAAGCGATTTCCCACTCAAGAACAAGTTCTACTACCGATGGTACTTCAACAACCTGGCCAGCGGCCTGCTCGTCAATTCCGCAGCCACACGCCGCACCGTGCTGGCCAGCGCACCCTGGCTGCGGACCGACCGGATCCATCTGCTCTACAAGGGCATCGACACCGAACGGTTTCAGCCGTCGGCGGCCCCGCCGCCTGGTCCGGTCGTCGGTTTCGTCGGCCAGTTGATCGAGCGCAAGGGCCTCCGGGACCTCATGCGGGCCTGGACATTGATCGACCGTGCGGCCCGGCCGGACCACCCCATCCTGCGTCTGGCCGGCGAGGGGCCCCTCCGTGAGGAGATCCTGGCTTGGCGCAGCACACTGACACGGCCCGCGGACGTGGAACTGGTTGGTTTCGTGGAAGAGGTGGAGATCTTCCACCAGGGGCTGAGCATGTTGTTGATGCCTTCTCTGTCCGAAGGTTTCGGCCTGGCCGCCGCCGAGGCCTCCGCCTGCGGCGTGCCGGTCATCGCCTCGGAAACGAGTAGCCTGCCGGAAATAGTCGTTCACGAAAGAACAGGCTTGTTGTTTCCCCCCCGCGACCCCGCCAGGCTGGCGGAGGCTGTGCTGAGACTGCTCGACGACCCCGATCTGGGCCGGCACCTCGGTCGAGCCGGCCGCACGCGCATCGTCAGCGGATTTTCCCGGAACCAGACCCTGCAACACCTGCTGGAGCTCACGGGCGCTTCCGGCCCACGACCCCCGAAAGGCTTCCACCGATGAAAAGTCTGACAGTCGCCGTCATCCAGACCCATCCCGTGTTCGGCCACATGGAAGAAAACGTCAAAGTCGCCCTGGACTTCATCCCTGACCGGTGCGATCTGGCGGTCCTGCCCGAACTGTTCAGCACCGGTTACCAGTTCAAGAACCGAAAGGAGGCCCGGGCCCTGGCAGAGAATCTGACCGGGGATGCGGAACCCGGAACGGCCACCGGGCGCTTGACCCGGGCTGCCGCCGAATCGGGCACGACCATCGTGGCGGGTCTGGCCGAAAAGGACGGCGACCGGGTTTTCAACTCGTCGGTGCTGTTCCGGCCGGACGGCAGCCGGGAAATCTATCGCAAGGTCCACCTGTTCATGGACGAGAAATCGATCTTCACGCCGGGCGACCTCGGTTTTCCGGTCTTCCGGGCCTGCGGGACGACCATCGGCATGATGATCTGCTTCGACTGGATCTTTCCCGAAGCGGCCCGCAGCCTGGCCCTGGCCGGCGCGGAAATCATCTGCCACCCTGCCAATCTGCTGCTGCCCTGGTGCCAGTCCGCCATGATCACCCGCTGCCAGGAAAACATGGTCTTCGCGGTGACCAGCAACCGCGTCGGATCCGAAAACCGCACGGGCACCGAACTTACCTTCAGCGGCCGCAGCCAGGTGGTCTCGCCCCGGGGAGAACGGCTTGCGGAACTGGACAAGGAAGAAACAGGAGCGGCGGCCGTGACCATAGAACTGGTCGAAAAGGAAAAACTTTTCACACCGCGCAACGATTTGTGGGAAGACCGGCGTCCGGAATCCTATCGGGGCTAGC
>CBDUYZ010000101.1:0-8429 GCA_965371575.1 uncultured bacterium | reverse complement strand
TCCTTCTTCTTGCGCCGGGACAACTTCTCCTTGGCCTCGGCCTCGGAGTCGTAGTAGTCGATCTGGAGTTCGCCCAGTTTCTCGTAGATACGTTCAATCTGGGTGACGTCGACCTCGTTCCCCAGCATATCGTTGATCTGGCCGTGCAGGATGTAACCACCTTTCGCGGTGGCCTCCTTCCGGATCTTGCTGATGATGGCGTTGAACTGCTTCTTTTCCATATGCGCGTCATTCCCCCGTGTGCACTGAACCCCGTCGGGCCCCGGCCTGTCTGAGCGTGCCGAGACAATCCTTGATGACCTTGATGAAATCGGTGCTGTCAGGGCGGTCCTCCTTGCTGGTCAACTGGCTGACATAATCACGGTACCCGCGGTCGGCGACGGAGTTCCACCGGTCCTGGACGAAGTCCCGGGGTGAACGTCCCGCGCCGCTCTCGGCCGCCCAGGCGGAAATCTCGTCCACCAGGGTCCAGGCCTCGGTCCGGCTGAGCTCCAGTTCGCCGCGTTCAGCCAGGAAAACCCGGGCGGCCTCACCCGAGTCGTCCATCAGGACATGTGAGAGCATTTCCGCTTCGATGCGCCCGGCGTCTATTCGCGTCGAATACGAAATCCTGGGTCCGGTTCGCTTGCCCGCCATGGCGGCTGAATCATCCGAGCCGGATATGCCACCCGCCTGATCATGGTCCCGATCCCGGCCGGATCCAGGAGCGGCACGCCCGGGACCGGGTTCACTATGCGCTCTTCGCACCCGCCGGGCGCCGGCCGCTTCCTTCTCCACGGCCTCCCTCAGCAGGTCCTCCTGCATGCCGAAAACATCGGCGGCTTCCTGCAACACGTATTCCCGGCGCAGGGTGTCTTCGATGCCGGCGATCGTTCCCAGCGCCTGGCGCAGGGCCCGTTCCTTGACTTCTCGGGCACCGCCGCGGACATCGGCCAGCTCCTTGAGAAAGGGGATGTAACCCACGGCCTCCTTCAATGCCCCCTGGATGGCGTCGACCCCATCGCCGATCACGACATCCGCGGGATCCTTGCCGTCCGGCAAACGGACTATCTTGGGTTCCAGGCCGTTGCGCAGGGCCACGTCGGCCGACCGCACGGCGGCCTTCAACCCTGCCTTGTCACCGTCGAACACGAGCAGGACAGTCCTGGCTCCCCGTCTGATCAGCTTGGCTTGCTCCACCGTGAACGCGGTGCCGCAGGTCGCCACCACATTGACGATCCCGGCCTGGACCATAGCCAGCAGGTCAAGGTACCCCTCCACGAGAATGGCTGATTTTTCGCGGGCGATCGCCATACGGGAGGCTTCAAAACCATAGAAGAGCTTCCCTTTGGTAAAATAGGAACTGTCGGAGGAATTCAGGTATTTCGGTTCACCCTGGTCGATCACCCTGCCGCCGAAACCCGCAACCTGTCTAGAAATGTTCTTGATGGGAAATATAATCCGGCTACGGAAATAGGCAAATGGAGAGCCACCGCGGTTGCTGGTACGCATCAGGTCCGCCCGCCGGGCCAGATCGTCATCCACACCACCGTTCTGCAAACCGCTGGCCAGCCATTCTGAACCGGCGGGAGACCACCCCACGTCGAAATCCCTCAGAACCTTGTCCCGGAACCCACGATCCTTCAGGTAGGTAAGGGCGTTTCGACCGAGCTTGGGGTCCCAGAAAGCGTCGCGCCACAGGGACATCGCCACCTCGTTGGCACGGTGGAAGGCGCGTCGTTCACCTTCGGATTCGTCGTCCTTCAGCCAGGCGGACAGGTCTATATCCAGGGGGCGCGCAAGGATCTCCACGGCTTCGGGAAAAGTCACCCCTTCGATTTCCATGGTGAAGGAGATGACATCGCCGCCTGTCGCACAGCCGAAACAATGGTAGCGCTGACGGGCGGGCGTGACGATGAAACTGGGAGTTTTCTCCTTGTGGAAGGGGCAGAGCCCCTTGTAGAGCGCCCCGGCGGGCTTGAGGTTGACGTGCTGACGCACCACCTCGACGATGTCGGTCTCGTCCTTGACCCGGGCGATGATGTCCGGAGAAAAAACAGGTGTCATTATATTCCGAGTCCCGGACCTGGCTGCATCGATTACCCCGCGAGCGAGACGGTGTGGGCGATGTGACATAGGGAACTTATAAAGATATTATCAAAAACCCTGTAACGGCAACTTTTCGGTAGGAAGTTTTTTGCGCCCGCCCCCGGGTTCACCCGGCCAGGGTCACCAGGGTCGCGCCGCCGCCGCCCTGTCCGGGCCCGGCTTCCTTGAAGGACGCCACCCGCGGATCTTTCTTCAAACACTCGTGAAGATGATCCCGCAGACGTCCGGTTCCGAAACCGTGGATCACGTTGATTACTTCCAGGCCCGCGGGAATGGCCCGATCGATAAGTTTGTCCAACCGGCACCAGCCATCTTCGCCCGACTCGCCCCGCAGGTCGATTTCGGGCTCGGCACCGGCCACGTTGCTGTGCCAGGCCCAATCCCCCGTTGCCGGCGCCACGGAACTTTCCGCGGTCGATTCCGCCCGGGACCCGGAATCCTCGAGCGGCCGGACCGCCTCTCTTCCCAGGGTCAGACGCAGGCCGCCGGCGGTGGCCAGGATCCGGTCGCCTCGCACTTCGACGACGTTTCCGATCAGACCGAGATGGGGAATCCGCACCCGTTGGCCCGGCTCGATCAATGCCGGCGGCAGGATTTCCTCACGATCTCCGGTCAATTGCCGGTCCAGACGGTCCAGACGACGACGCGCCGATTTGACCACCGTCTTGTCCGCCCCGGACACCTTGATTTCCCGTACCGCCTGTTCGATTGCCCGGCGGCCCTGCCGCACCAGGTCCCCAGCCTCCCGGGAGGCCTGCTTCAGGAGTTCCCTGCGTTCCTTTTTCAGACCGCTCAGACGTCCGTCCAGTTCCTCGCCGAGGGTGCGGATCCTTGCGGTATCCCGCCTCGCCTCTTCCTGCGCGGAGGCCAATTCGCGCGCACGGCGATCCAGGTCCGCCAGAAGGTTTTCGATCTGGACCCTTTCCTCCCCCGCCATGCGGCGGGCCCGGCCCAGCAGGTCCTCTGGAAATCCCATCCGTGCCGCGATATCGAAGGCGTGGCTCGTCCCCGGATCACCCACGCGGAAGGTGAACAGGGGACGCAGGTCACGTTCGTCGTAATCCATGGCGGCATTGACCATGCGGGGATGATCGTGCACCGCAGCCTTGAGCAGACCGAAATGGGTGGACGCCAGGACCAGGGCGCCGCTGTCGGTCAGCTTGGCCAAGACCGCGAAGGCCAAGGCGGTGCCTTCCTGGGGATCGGTGCCGCTGCCGATTTCGTCACAGAGAACCAACGTACCCGGCCCGGCTTCGGCCATGAAGCGGCCCAGGTGATGAAGATGAGCGGAAAAGCTGCTCAGAGATTGGGCGATGGACTGTTCATCACCCAGATCGACGAGCAGGCGCGTTATCAGGGGCAGGACCGTGTCTTCCCGGACAGGAACGTCCCAACCACACTGGGCCATCAGGCAGAACACACCCACGGACTTCAGGGCCACCGACTTGCCGCCGGCATTGGGTCCGCTGATGACCAGAGCGCGCTTCCCCGGGGGAATTTCCAGATCCAGAGGCACGACCAGTTCCCGACCGGCGGCGCGATCCCCTTCGCCCAGGGCTTCCATCAGCAGAGGATGACGACCACCGCAGATCCGGATCTCACCCGCATCCGAAATCCGGGGACGACAGCCGTGCACCTGCCGGCTCCACAGCATGGGCGCCCGAATTGTATCGAGCAGGATCATCACCTCGCAGGCATTCTCCAGGGCCGAAGCCGCCTGCTCAACTGACCGGTTGAGCTGGAAGAGGATGCGGGCTTCCTCTGTGGCGATTTCCAGGCGGGTCGCGGTCAGTTCGTTGGCCAGACGAACCACCCCCGCCGGCTCGACGAAAAGGGTGGCGCCGGTGGCCGAACGGTCGTGGACTATGCCCTCGATCCTGCGGCTGTCCCCCGAGCGCAGAGGCAGACAGAACCGATCACCCCGCAGGGTCACCTCGTCGCCGGTGGTCCAGCCCTGGGCACGGGCCCGGTTCATGGCCTGTGTGATTTCCCGGCGCACGACCCTCTCCTGACCGGCCACCGCGCGGCGTAGCCGGCTCAGCAGTGGGCTGGCCCCGTCCAGGATGCTGCCGTCCCGGTCCAGGGCACGGCGAATGGTTCCGGACAGACCACTGAAGTCCGTCAACTGGATGGCGGCTTCACCCCACAGGGCGAACCGCGCCCGGTCCGCCAGGAAGTAGGCCCGCAACCGATCCAGCTGTTCGGCGACACTCGCGATATGGACCAGATCCGCACCTTCCAGCCGAACGGGTGGCGGTTGACGAACCAGGTCCAGGGCCAGACCCACGTCCGCCAGGGGCGGCCACTGGTTGGCATCGCCGGCGGGGCGCAGTTCATCGGCCAGGGATTGCTGCAGAACAATGGGTTCGAGTGAGTCATAGGGCCGGCGGGAAAGCACGGCATCCGCCGCGGGACCGTTCAGACAGAAGGACGCCACCTGGCCGGTGACGCTGCTCCATTCCAAAAGCTCGCCGGCGCGGGGACCCAGGACCGCTGCACTGGAGTCCTGGAAGGCAGCTATGCGCTCGAGAAGGCTGATCATTCAGATTTGGCCTCGCGGGCGGCCTTTTCCACTTCTTCCTTGACCGTTTCACCCGACTTTTTGGCCTCGTCCAGGACCCGGTACCATACCTCCTCCGCCTGCCCGCCGGACAGACTGCGCACCTGCTCGTAAATGGCCGGCGCCGCGTAGAAGATGAACTGACCCAGAGAGGTCCGGTTGTAGGAGGCTTGAATGGACTGGCCGCCAGGCACCTGGCTGGCCGCCACCAGAAGGACGCTGGTCACCAGCGTACCCAAGGCGATGCCCACCAGGGCGCCGCCCCACTTGTCCAGCCAGCCCAGGACCGTCAGACGCAGAACCTTGCTGATGATTTTGGCGAGCATACGGCTCAGGATCAGTCCCACGATGAACAGGACCGCCCAGGTCACCAGCAGGGAGACCCCCTCGTTCATGCCGGTCTTGGCCGATATCCAGGGCTGGACCGCCGAGGCGAAGCGGGCAGTGAGAACCAGGCTAACCAACACGCCTACGATCTCCAGGAGGCGTTTGACGACACCGTCCCGGAAACCCAGGATACCGAAGACGACTATCACGGCCAAGGCGACGAGAAGGGGAATATCCATGGTCAACCCTCCAGACTCTTTTTGACCAGGGCGCTCACGCGACCCCCGTCGGCTCGCCCGACGGTCCGGGCCAGTGTCGCCTTCATGACCTTGCCCATGTCCTGGGGCCCGGCGGCTCCGGTCTCGGCCACGGCGGCGGCGATGATGGCGGTGAGTTCCTCTTCGGTCAGTTCCGCCGGCAGGAATTCCGAAACGATCCCCAGTTCTGCCTCGGCGGCCATTCTCAGTTCGTCACGACCCGCCTCCCCGTAACTGCTGATCTGGTCCTTTACCTTGCGGGCATAGGAAGAGAGAACCTTCAGGACATCGTCGTCCGTGAGTTCCCGCCGCTGGTCCACTTCTACCTGCTTGACCGCCGCCCTCAACATCCGCAGCACGCCGAGCCGTTTCTTGTCCTTGGCTTTCATGGCGGTTATGACTTCCTGCTGCATTTTCGCGGAGACTTCGCTCTCGGCCATGTGCTTGTCCTTCCTGCCTGGTCCGTCCTGACATGTCATTCCTGGGTGGGGCCCCTTCTGACAGGGCCGTCCGGGCCACTTTGTCCATGAAAGACCCCGCCGGACGCCCTGTCAAGACCGCGCCCCGGGTCAGGGTCCTCCCTGGCCGGTGGTCAACCAATGTTCGCGGAGAGCCTGGAGAAAGGCCAGCCCAATGATGGCGGCCGTTTCGGTGCGCAGCACATGGGGTCCCAGGGAAACAGGCCGGGCTCCGCGGCCGGACAGCAGCGAACGTTCGGCCGGAGACCAGCCTCCTTCCGGTCCGGCCAGCATGGTCAGGGTCGGCGGCGGATCCCCAATGGTTTCAGCAGACAAGGCAGCCCGGATCGCGACTGGACCGGAGGAAACAGCTGCATCGTCCGGCAGCGCTCCGAACAGCACAGGATCAGAGGTGCGCAGATCGAGGACCTCCCTGACGGACATGGGTTCCGTCAGGATCGGCAACCAAGAACGCCGGCTCTGCTTGAGCGCGGCTATCATGAGGGAACGCCAGCGTTCCAGCTTGCCCGGTCGGGGATCAATGACCCCGAGATCCGTCTCCAGGGGCAAGAACTCATGAGCCCCCGCTTCTACCGCCTTTTCCAGAGCCCACTCGAAACGCCTGCCCTTGACCACGGCGCAGGCCACCACGAGCTTGGGCGCCCGGAATTCCTCGCCGTCGGTCTCCACGGTGAGAATCTCCACCCGGGCCCGTTTGCCGGGTCGGCCCCGGGGCAGCCCCGTAAACCTGTGGCCACGGCCGTCGACCAGTTCCAGTTCGGGATCACGGCCTCCGCGCAGAACAGTAAAGAGATGGTGGCTCTCATCCCGGTCGAGCATGACCATGTCCCCGGGGCAGGGCAGATGATCAGGAGCGGTTTCCAGATAGAACTGGCGCAAAGCATCTCCGGCCTGAAGAAACGGGCGGCATCAATCGTAGAGGTGTCGACCAGGTGCGGGAGTCAGACCCGCCAGACCCTCCCGCAATTCCTCAAGCTTCTTCTTCAGTTCCCTGTCGATGTTTTCCGGCGTCCAGGCCAGAACCCGAACGAGCTGATCGCCGGATCCGGGACGGTTGACATGGGTAATCCCCTTGTTCCTCATGCGGAAGATCTTGTGGCTCTGGGTACCGGCGGGAATTTTCAGGGAGACCTTGCCCTCCAGGGTAGGCACTTCGACCTTGGTGCCGAGAATCAGGTCTACCGGTGACAGGGGCACGTCGATCAGGAGGTCATCACCGTGCCGCTGGAACAACTCGTTGTCCTGGACCTCGAATATCACCCGCAGGTCCCCCGCGGGAGCGCCGCCCTGCCCCGCATCGCCCTTGCCCCTGAGCTCCATGTAGTTGCCAGTACTCACGCCGGCGGGAACCTTGATGGTCAGGGTCTCCTCGCCTCGTACCGTTCCGGTTCCACTGCACGAAGAGCAGGGATCCTCCACAACCGAACCCTGTCCCTGGCATTGGGGACAAACGCCCTCGGTCATCATCTGGCCCAGCAGGGATTGCCGCACCTGCCGCACCCGGCCCTGACCGCGGCATTGGGAGCAGGTCTTGGGGTGGCTGCCCGCAGTCGCGCCGCTACCCCCGCAGTCGGAGCAGGGAACCTGCTTGTTGAGCTTGACTGTCTTGTCGGCACCCTTGGCCGCCTCGAGCAGAGACACCGAAAGTTCCAGTTGCAGGCTCCGGCCCGGGCCCCGGGACCCGCCGCCGCCGCCGAACACGTCGCCAAAGCCCCCACCCAAACCGCCCATGCCGAAGTTGCGCAGAAAGCTTTCCAGGGCGTCGTTCAGATCGACGTTGAACCCGCCGCCGAACCCCGAGGCCCCGCCGAAGCCCGCGTTCTGGTCCATGTGCCCGAATTGGTCGTATTGGGATTTTTTACGGGGATCCTTGAGAACCTCGTAGGCCTCGGTGGCCTCGCGAAAATTTTCCGCCGCATGGGGATCGTCGGGATTCTTGTCGGGGTGGAACTTTATGGCCAGCTTACGGTAGGCCTTCTTGATCTCCCCTTTGTCGGCGTTGCGTCCCACTCCCAGGACTTCATAGTAATCCCGTTTATTGCTCATTCGTCCCTCTTAACTGGAAATGATGACACGGGCTGGACGCAGCACCATGTCACCGAAGTGGAACCCCTGCTGGACAACCTCGATGACCCGGCCGGGTTCCGTATCCTCCCGGGCGAGCTGGCCCACGGCTTCATGGAAATTTGGGTCGAATTCGGCGCCCAGGGCTTCCATGGGTTCGACACCCTTGTCCTGCAAGATTCCGCGGAATTTCTGGAAGATAAGCTCGACGCCCTCGCGGAAACCGCCGGTCTCGCCAGTATCGGAGTTTTCCCCGGCCGATTGCAAGGCCCTTTCAAGATTGTCCTGGAACTCCAGCAGGGAGCGAAGGATTTCGGCCTGGGCGAAGCGTCGGGTTTCCAGCACTTCACGGCGTGACCGCTTGCGGACATTGTCCAGCTCGGCCACGACCCGCAGCCACTTCCCCTCGAACGCGTCCCGTTCGGTCCGCAAGACTTCTGCCAGGGATGGCGTTTCGGGCTCCTCGGGAGATTCCTCGTCGCTCAAGTCCTGGTCGGGGGAAACCGGCGCCTCCTCGACTGTCTCATCGTCCGGACACGGATCCATTTCTTTTTCACGGGGTGCGGTCATGTATCTCTTCCTTCGTGGTTCAAAAAATACGATTCAACTCGCGACGGATCCCTGGGCTTCCACGATGACCCGCCGCAGGATCTC
>CBDUYZ010000100.1:0-8445 GCA_965371575.1 uncultured bacterium | reverse complement strand
AATGGGAGTCTGGTTGGGTGAAGTCGGGGTGACCATCAGCGTGACCCTGCTTCTCTCCCTGCTGGTGAGCCTGACGGTGATCCCCGCGCTCTCGGTCAAGATGACCCGCAGCGGCCTCCAGGAAAAGGATGCCCGCTGGCTGGTCTGGCTGAAGAAACACTATCTGTTGGCCCTGCACTGGACGGCGGTGCGTCATTCCATCATCACCGCCATGGTGATCGTGCCTTTGGTCCTGGCGGCCACCGTGGGCGCCATGAAGATCACGAATTTCAAACCCGACACCATGGGCGACCAGGGCCTCCGCCGGGAGAGTCTGTACATTTCCTTCGATTTCACCGGTCCGGTGGACAAGTACACCTCACGGGAAATGGTCGGTCTCACCACTGACTATCTGGAGGACCGACGCGAGGACCTGGGTCTGCGGGACATCTATTCCTTCTACGTGGCCGATGGCGGCGGCATCACGCTGTTCTTCAGCGAGGGGGTCGTGTCTGACAAATTCTTCCACGAGGTGCGCGAGGATCTCCGCGAGAATCTACCGGTCCAGGCCGGTCTCAATTATCGGTTCGGCGGGGACGAAGGCCAGGACTCGGGTGCGAAAACATTCGCCGTGACCATTTCCGGAGAGGAGACAGAGTTTCTCCAGGAGTTCGCGGTCGAGGCCAAGCGGCGGCTCGGTCTGATCGAGGGCATCGGGGATCTGAAGAGCGACAGCGACGGCGGCAAGGCCGAGATTCAGGTCCGTGTCGACGCCGACAGGGCCGGACGGTTCGGCATCTCGTCGGCCACCGTCTCCCAGATCATGGGGTTGACTTACCGTGGTGTTCATCTGCCCCGGCTGCAGACGGGGGATAAGGAGATCGACCTGGTGGTCTCGCTTCTGCCGGAGGACCGGGAGTCCCTTGAAAACCTGTCCCTGCTGACGGTTGGGGTGGTAGATGGCCGGCCCGTCCAACTCAATCAGATCGCAGACTTCCAGTTCGGCAAGAGTCCCGAACGCATCTTTCGGCGGGACCAGCGGACCGGAGTGACGGTGACCGGCACCTGGGACGGGGACCAGCTTGATGACGCCCTGGCCATCGTCCGGCCGATCATGGACGGGCTGGATCTGCCCTTCGGTTACAGCTGGAACTTCGGTAGTGAGATTATCCGGTCGCAACGGCAGCAGGGGGAAATGGGCATGAACATGCTGCTGGCCCTGGCCTGCGTCTTCTTCGTCATGGCCAGTCTGTTCGAGTCCCTGCTGTATCCCATGGTCGTCATGGGCACGGTGCCCTTTGCGTCGCTGGGTGTGTTCTGGCTGATGATGGCCACGGGCACGCCGTTCAATATTATGGCCATGATCGGCATGGTGATCCTCATCGGGATCGTGGTGAACAATGGAATCGTGCTGGTGGATCACATCAACGGGCGGCGCCGGTCCGGCCTGACTCTCGATGACGCAATCATCCAGGGCTGCGGTGACCGTCTGCGGCCGATACTGATGACCGCGGGCACGACAATCCTGGGCCTGTTGCCGCTGGCCCTGTTTCGTGGCGCTCACGTGGGGGACGCCGAATATTATCCCATGGCCAGGGCCATCAGCGGGGGGCTGGCGTCGAGTACCCTGCTGACCCTGTTGGTGATGCCGACCTACTACCGGTTGGCCACTCTCTGGTCCGAACGCGTCGCCGCCGGCCTGCGCCTGTGGACCGGCAGGGCCCGGGCCGCCGATCTTTCAGGCGGTCGGACGCCGTCGGTTGAAGGTCAATAGAAATTGCCAACACGGGGGTCCGTGATTATATTTTGACGCAGCATGGAGGGAGGATTGTCCGGGTTGGATAATGCTCCTTTCTGTCAAATATGCAGTTGGCCGGCTCACCGGTCCTTTGTCGAACGAACAAGGTGGAAAAATGTATGTATGCTCATAATGTGATTGACCGGGTGGCTATCTTCATCGATGGGGAGAACATTCATTACAGCGCCAAGCACCTGAACATGCGGTTGGATTACCTCAAGCTCTGCCGCAAACTCAAGGGCGAACGTCGTTTGCTGCGTTCCTATTTTTATACAGCTGTCAGCAACCAGTCCGAGGGCAAGATCGACTTCATCAATTTCCTGAAATTGAACGGGTTCACGGTCGTGACCAAGGAAATCAAGTCCTACAACGACATGGAGGGCAGCAGTCGAAACGTGCGCGGGGCCCTGGACATGGAAATGGCCATCGACGTGCTGGAGTTGTCCAGACATCTCGACACGGTCATTCTTTGCACCGGTGACGGTGACTTCAAACCCTTGGTGGTGGCCCTCGGCCGGCGCGGTGTTCATGTCGAGATCTGCGCCCTGCGCGAAATGACCAGCACCGAGCTGATTGCCACTGCGGACGCCTATACGGACCTCGCCAGCCTGAAGGACGACATCGTCCTGGCCGGTGCTCCGGTACCCCAGCGCGAGATCAAGAACGAACTTCCGCCGGCGGAAAACGACGGCTTCAATTCCTTCAAGGCGCAGGACACCAGTTTCGATTTCTGACGGGTAATTCGGTTGGAACAATCCACTGGTTTGCGTGGCCCGGTCATGATCACATGGCCGGGCTTTTTGATTCCGTTCGGATGCGGCCGGTCAACCGCCGGCGAGGATGATTTGCCGGTAGCGGTCCTGGATGCGGCGGGTCGTAACACCGGGAGAACCGTCGCCCACGGGCACGCCGTCGACACTGATCACCGGCAGCACTTCCCTCACGCTCGAGGCCATGAAGACCTCGCAGGCAGCCGCGAGGTGACGTATATCCAGAGGTTTTTCCCGCACCGTGATGCCTTCACGCGCGGCGATGTCCAGGATCCGCTCCCGAGTCCGGCCGGGTAAAAACCCCCCACAGCATACGGGTGTGAGCAGGTTTCCCGCGGATACGAGAAAGAGGTTGCTGATCGCGCCTTCGAGCAGGCAGCCCGCCTCGTCGGTGAGGATCGCTTCGGCGCAGCCCGCGGCCGCGGCCCGGCGCAGGGCGCGGACGGTGGCCAGGGAGTTGAGGGTCTTCAATTCGGGGAAATTACCGCGGGCGAAGGAAGCATCCATCGTGATGACCGAAATGCCCTCTTCCCGCCACCGGTCCAGTTCAACGGGGATGGCCGCCAGGGTGACCAGTACAGTGGGTTCGATGGCCTCCAGGTTGGTCAAGGGGAGGGGGGTGTCTGGATCGCCGCCGCGGCTGACAGTGATGCGCATCCGGCCGTCTTTTGCGGCGAGATCGTTTGCCAGGACCAATTCCCCCGCGATGTCCAGGAAATCCGTTTCAGTCAGGGGAAGTGGTAGGTCCAGGGCCGCGGCGTGGCTCTTCAACCGCCGGTAGTGGGCCGCCAGGTCCACCGGCCGGCCTCCGTACAGGCGTAGGGTGGTGTAGATGCCGTCGCCGTACAGGAATCCTCCGTCCCAGACGGAGACCACGGCTTCGGCGGTGTCGACGTATTTCCCGTTCAGGTAGGCGATCATGTCTGTCCTTATTGTCCGGCAGACGGACGATTCGAGGTCCGCGCCGACAAACATCCCGGCGGCATTTCCACAGGATCCCACACCTGGTGTTCCCTGGCAACCAGCCAGTCGCGGCGGTTTTTTCCCCTTCCCGTCAACGTGTTATTGACACGGTGAAAGTGTTTGTTATTTTTGCAACAGATTTGGTCCACACGAGCGCCTACGGGAATTCGGCCGGGGTGGCATCCCGGCCGCGCCTTGTTCACGCACAGGGAGCCTTCATGTTCGAAAAGTTCATTCCTGTCCTGATGGTCGTGTCCGTCGCCGCGGCGTTTGCGGGCCTGTTCCTGGGTTTGAGTTTCTGGCTCGGACCCCGGCGGTCGACCTTTCTGAAGGACTCGACCTACGAATGCGGCATACCTGTGCGGAGCACCATCCAGATCCGGTTCTTTGTCCGCTTCTTCCTGGTGGCCCTGTTTTTCCTCCTTTTCGATCTGGAGGTGGTGTTCCTCTATCCCTGGGCCATTCTCTACAAGGGGATGCTTGACAGCGGGCAGGCCTTGTTCGCCCTCGGTGAAATGGGCGCCTTCGTCTTCGTACTGTTGGTCGGCTTCGTCTACATCTGGAAGAAAGGCGGGCTCGAATGGCAATAGACCTCGATAGCCCCAGTAATTTCATCACCACCCGCCTGAGGCAGGCGGTCAATTGGGGCCGGAAGTACAGCCTGTGGCCATTGCCCTTCGGCGTGGCTTGCTGCGCCATCGAGTTCATGAGCACGGCTTCGTCGTACATCGACATCAGTCGTTTCGGGGCTGAACTGGTCCGGTTCTCACCCCGGCAGAGCGACCTGCTGATCATAGCCGGCACCATCAGCTACAAGCAGGCTCCGATCCTCAAGACCATTTACGAACAGATGGCCGACCCCAAGTGGGTCATCGCCATGGGGGCCTGTGCCAGCAGCGGCGGGTTCTACAACAATTACAGCACGCTGCAGGGCGCCGATCGGATCATCCCGGTCGATGTCTACGTCGCTGGCTGTCCCCCGACGCCGGAAAACCTCCTGTTCGCCCTGATCCAGATCCAGGACATGGTGACGAAGGATGGGCTGGTTCCGCCCTCGGTGCGACACACGGACCGGGCGGAGGCCTGAGAGTAAAACAAGTTTCCTGGTAATCCTTTAACGACGCGGCGTCACGGGCGACAGACCCGGCGGGACCGCGACAGGGACGGGAGAGCATGAGTCAGAAGCTGGTCGAAAGGCTGGAGCAGCAATTCAGCGGGGAGATCCGGGCGGTTCCCAACCAGCATGGGGACGAGATTGTCGCCGTCGGCAAGGACAAATTGGTCGACGTCTTGACCCATCTGCGGAATGCCGAAGGCTGTGAACAGCTTTCCGACGTGGTGGGAGTCGACTATCCCGGTCGGGACCGGCGGTTCGAAGTCAACTACCTCCTGCGTTCCTGGAAAAACAATCACCGGATCGTCGTCAAGGTTGATGTCGGTGAGGACGAATCCGTGCCCACCGCGACCGGCATTTACCGCAGTGCGGACTGGCATGAACGGGAGGTCTTCGACCTGTTGGGCGTGCCTTTCACGGGGCACCCGGATCTGCGGCGCATTCTGTGTCATCACGAATTCGAGGGCCATGCCCTGCGCAAGGACTATCCCATCGAGCAGGTACAGGAGTGCTCGCGCCCCGAGAAGCTGTTCACCGACCAGGACATCAGCGCCGCTGCCCGCCGCGCTACCAACCTGGTCACCGATCTGGAGGGCGTCGGCGACGAGGTGCACCCCAGCGACCTGCTGACGGTGAATCTGGGGCCCAGCCATCCAGCCATGCACGGGGCCCTGCGTGCCGAGGTGCTGCTCGACGGCGAGGTCATTCTCGAGGCCCGGACGGAGATCGGGTATATCCACCGCTGCTTCGAAAAGGAGTCGGAGGATCATACCTGGGCCCAGGTAATGCCTTACACGGACAGGCTGAACTATTGTTCGGCGATGCTCAACAACTCGATCTACGCCTCGGCGGTGGAAAAGCTGATCGGGATAGAGGCCACACCACGCACCCAGGCGATCCGGGTAATCGTCGGGGAGCTCTCCCGCATTATCGACCACCTGGTCTGCGTCTGCGCCAACCTGGTGGACATCGGCGCCCTGACGAACTACTGGTACCTCTACAACGTTCGTGAAAGCATATACGAGTCTATCGAGAAGCTCTGCGGTTCGCGGCTGACCACGAATTACGCCCGGATCGGCGGTATGAGCCACGATCTTTATGACGGCTTCGACACCGAGATCCTGGCCAAGCTGGACCAGTTGGACGAAGGCACCAGCGATGTGATGAAGCTGGTGGCGCGCAACGGAATCTTCCTGGATCGGACCGTGGGTGTGGGTGTGATCAATCAGGAGGATGCCCTCAGTTTCGGTTACACAGGCCCCTGCCTGCGGGCCACCGGCCTGGCCTACGATCTGCGCAAAAGCTCTCCGTACTGGGGTTACGAGAACTATGATTTCGCCATCCCCACCGGCACCAGCGGCGACACCCACGACCGGATCATGGTGCGTATGGCCGAGATGGTCCAGAGCCGCTCGATCATCGTGCAGGCCCTCGAAAATCTGCCCGACGGCCCTCTCAACGTGGATGACCATGCGGTGGTTCTTCCGTCCAAGGGAAAGGTGTACGACAGTATCGAAGGTGCCATGAACCAGTTCAAGCTTGTCTATGAGGGCATTCAGGTGCCCGCGGGCGAGGCCTACGGATTCGGGGAGGGTGCCAATGGGGAACTGGGTTTCTTCTGCGTGTCCGACGGCACGGGCCATCCCTACCGCTTGAAGGTGCGGCCCCCGTGTTTTCCGATTTTTTCGTCCTACGCTTTCCTGACCGAGGGGAGCATGATTGCCGATGCCATTGCGACCCTCGGCAGTCTGAACATTATCGCCGGCGAGCTGGACCGATGAACGGCCGCACCCCGGGGAAGGTTGTCCGCCGATGAGCAAGTCCATGGATGAACAGACTGTATTCGCGCTTTCTCAAGCGGGCGCGGCCAAGGTCGACGCTCTGATCACGCGCTATCCGACCAGGGCCAGTGCCCTGATGCCCTGCATCTGGGTGATCATGGAGGAGGCCGGCCACGTGTCTTCTGCGGGTGTGGACTTTCTGTCGGAGAAGCTGGACCTGACACGGGCGCGGGTGCATGAGGTCTTAACGTTTTACACGATGTTTCGCACTGAACCACAGGCGGAATATACGCTTCAGGTTTGCCATAATATAAGCTGCCACGTCATGGGAGCCCGTTCGATCATCGCTCACCTCGAAAAGAGGTTGGGTATCCGGCTGGGTGAGACCACTCCCGACCACAAGTTCGCCCTGGAGGGCGTCGAATGCCTTGGCGCCTGTGGTCTGGGTCCCTGTCTGCAACTGGGCAAGCATCTCTACGAGCATTTGACAGCGGAGAAAATCGATTTTCTGCTGGACAGTCTGCGCAAGGGCGTAGTGCCCCGGGCGGACACGGACCGCGAACTGCAGTCTGGAGGGGAAACAAGTTGACCCGAAGCGACTACAAGATTCTCTCGCAGCGTTTCGACCGGCCGGACGGTCACCTGTTGTCGGTTTACGAGGCCGAGGGGGGGTACCGAGCCCTGCGCATGGCGTTGACCAGTCTGAAACCCGATGAGATCACGGACGTGGTGAAGGAGGCCGGGCTGCGCGGACGAGGCGGGGCGGGTTTCCCAACCGGTGTCAAGTGGGGTTTCGTGCCCGAAGGCTCGGAGGAGGTCTACTTCTTTGTAAATGCCGACGAGAGCGAGCCGGGTACGTTCAAGGACCGCTACCTGTTGGATTTTGATCCGCACCAGACCCTCGAAGGTACCATTATCAGCTGTTTCGCGGTGCAGGCCAAGCTGGCTTTCATCTACATACGCGGCGAGTTCGGCTGGCTGGTGGACCGGGTCCAGGCCGCTGTCGACGAGGCCTATGCCGCGGGCTACCTGGGCAAGAACATTCTGGGCTGCGGATTCGACCTCGAGGTCATCGTCCACAAGGGCGCCGGCGCCTACATCTGCGGCGAGGAGACCGGCCTGATCAATTCGGTGGAGGGTCTCAAGGGCCAGCCCAAGATCAAGCCCCCCTTCCCGGCGGTGTCCGGGTTCCTGGACAAGCCGACCATCGTCAACAACGTCGAGTCGGTGGCCTCGGTGCCCTGGATCATCAACAACGGGGCGGCTGCCTACAGGCAGTTGGGGACCGAGAAATCCTGCGGCACCAAGCTCTGGTCCGTCAGCGGCCCCGTGATGAATCCCGGCGTTTACGAGATCCCGATGGGCATGCCGTTCCGGGAGTTCTTCCACGACTACCTGGGCGGCATGGCCGAGGGCGAGGAGTTGAAGGCCGTCATCGTCGGGGGCAGTTCGGTCCCCGTCCTGCCGGCGGCCGAGATCATGAATTGCAATCTCGATTACGAGTCGCTCAGTAACGCCGGCACCATGCTCGGCTCTGGCGGCATGATCGTGATCCCCGAGAGCAGTGACATGGTCGAGCTGATTCAGGTGCTGATGCACTTCTATTTCGACGAATCCTGCGGCCAGTGCACTCCCTGCCGGGAAGGCACGGGCTGGCTGTACAGGATCGTCAAGAAACTGCGGGGGGGGGACGGCACCGCGGCGGACATCGATCTGCTCGGCCACGTGTGTGACGGCATGGCCGACCTGACGATCTGCCCACTGGCGGACGCCGCGGTCATGCCCATGCGCAGCTTTGTCGACAAATTTCGCCCCGAATTCGAGGCCCTCATCCAGGAAACCGCGCCGGCCGAACCCGTCAGCCGCTGGCCGCGGGGTGAGCAGGAGTGACAGGAATGGCCAAACTGATCATCGACGGCAAGGAGATCGAGGTTCCCGATGGAACCAGCCTTTTCGATGCCTGCCGGGAAGTCCGAGGCGAAGACCTGCCTCACTTCTGCTACCACCCCGACCTGTCCATAGCCGGCGTCTGCAGACTGT
>CBDUYZ010000099.1:0-8460 GCA_965371575.1 uncultured bacterium | reverse complement strand
CCCTCGCGGTTGCGGGCCATGCCCACGTGTCGCCACATGGTCCGGCCCAGGTCCCAGTGGATCTCGCGGACCGTGCGTTCGCCCTTGATGTTCAGCAGCTTTTGGAAGTTCTCGTGCACATCGTTTTCAACCGCGCCAAAGGCGTCGTTGTCCGTTGTGACCGGATCCAGCTTCGCGCCGGCCAGGTAGTTGGCCACCACCCGCGGTACCACGAAGTAGCCGTCGGCCAGACCCTGCATCAGGGCGCTGGCACCCAGGCGGTTGGCGCCGTGGTCGGAGAAGTTGGCCTCCCCGGCCACGAACAGGCCCTCGATGGTACTCTGCAGGTTGTAGTCCACCCACAGCCCCCCCATGGTGTAGTGGGGGGCGGGGTAGATCATCATCGGAATATCGTACGGATTATCACCGATGATCTCCTCGTACATGTCGAAGAGATTGCCGTAGCGGTCCTTCACGACGTCCTTGCCCAGCCGCTCGATGGCCTCGGCGAAATCCAGGTACACCGAGTGGTCGGAGTGGTAGGCGCTTTTGCCGGCATCGCACTCCACCTTGGCGGCCCGGGCGGCGATGTCGCGGGGCACCAGGTTGCCGAAGGCCGGATAACGCCTTTCCAGGTAGTAGTCCCGTTCATTCTCGGGGATCTGGTTGGGCGGTCGTTTGTCACCGGGTTTCTCGGGCACCCAGACCCGCCCGTCGTTGCGCAGACTTTCGCTCATCAACGGCAGCTTGGACTGGTAGTCGCCCAGGTGCGGCACGGCGGTGGGGTGGATCTGCGTGAAACAGGGGTTCGAGAACAAGGCGCCCCGTCGGTGGGCCCGCCAGATGGCCGTGGCATTGCAGTTCACGGCGTTGGTCGAAAGGTAGAACACCGGGCTGTAGCCGCCCGTGGCCAGGACCACGGCGTCGGCGTCGTACCGCTTGATCTCGCCGGTGATCAGCTCGCGGGTGATGATGCCGCGCGCCTTGCCGTCCACCACGACCAGGTCCAGCATTTCGTGCCTGGGGAACATCTCCACTGTTCCGGCCGAGACTTGCCGGCTCAGGGCGCTGTACACGCCGAGCAGCAGCTGTTGGCCGGTGATGCCCCGGGCGTAGAAGGTGCGGCTGACCTGCACGCCACCGAAGGAGCGGTTGGCCAGGGTGCCGCCGTATTCGCGCGCGAAGGGTACGCCCATGGCCACGCACTGGTCGATGATGCCGTCGGACAACTGGGCCAAACGGTAGGTGTTGGCCTCACGTGAGCGGTAGTCGCCACCCTTTATGGTGTCGTAGAACAGGCGGTACACGCTGTCGCCGTCGTTCTGGTAGTTCTTCGCGGCGTTGATCCCGCCCTGGGCGGCCACGCTGTGGGCCCGGCGGGGGGTGTCCTGGATGCAGAAGTTCTGCACGTTGTAACCAAGCTCACCCAGAGTGGCCGCGGCGGCGCCGCCGGCCAGGCCGGTGCCCACGACGATGATCTTGAACTTGCGACGGTTCCCGCCCGGAGCGACCAGGGGGCTGTCCATCATGTGAGTATCCCACTTGTCGGCCAGGGGGCCGCCGGGGATCTTGGCGTCGAGAATCCTAGTCATTTTAGTGACCTCCCGGCGTGGCTGTCTGGACAAGATTGGGGTCACCGAAAGCGTAGAGGTAGATGGGGATCACGATGAAGGCGATCGCCAGCAGGACGGCGGCCACGAGAGCAAGCCTGACCAGGATGGGCAGATATTTATCATTGGCCCAGCCGAGGGACTGGAAGGCGCTCCAGAATCCGTGCCTCAGGTGGAAACCCAGCAGCAGCATGGCCACGACCGTAAAGGCGGTGAAGCCGATGCCCTTGAAGACCAACACCACGGTCTTGTAGAGGTTCTTCACCCCGTGGGCGTCCACATCATGACTGCCGAACTTGAACAGGTAGATGTGGCTGATCACGAAGAAGAGAAGGAGGGCCCCGGTATAGATCATGGTCTGCGAAGCCCAGGTCTTGCGGCTTTTGCCTCCGGCGTCCTTGTTGTATTTGTACCCCTGTTGCCGGGCCTTGCGTTTGTCGGTCCAGGCCACCGTGAACGCCGCCGCGATGTGGAAGACGAAGATCATGAGGATCCCGGCTTCAAAGGCGTAGATGAGCCAGCCGTGCAGGGCCGTTTCCAGAAAATGGGCATAGTCGTTGAAGGCGTGGGGACCGAGGAAAAGCGTGAAATTACCGAGCAGATGAACGGCGACAAACCCGATGAGGCAGAAGCCGGTCAGCCCGGTGATCACCTTCTTTCCCACCGACGACCAGGCGGTCGAGCCGAAAGAAACCATGAATTCTCACTCCTGGCATGAGGGTTCGCAGAAGTTGGCAGTGACAACGGAAAGTAGAACATAAGTCCTTGCTGGGAACAGCACAATTTTTTCATGCAAAATTGAAAACAGGCTGCAAGTCGTTGGGATGAAACACTAAAATCCTGCAGTGGAGTGGGATTTGTTTGACCCGACGCTGTCGGATGATCCGGACCGTCGCTCCTCGTTTGGCGGGCCCCTCGGGGGGGTGGATTGACCTTTGCAATGAAATAAGCGATAATGAGTATGGAGGTTCCTTGGAACCTGATTGTTATGACACTGCCAAGAAGATGGTCTGGATCCTCCAGCTACCCCTGAACGATCGCCCCTGATTTTGGCTGAGTTGATTTTGTGTACCCACGATCGTGCCAGGAGGAACAGCCATGAAACATCCGCCGGTCGCCACAGGCGTATTATCCCGTATCAGTTTTTTCCTCGTCCTGCTGCCGTTGCTGGTCGTCCTGGGCGGCTGTTCGTTGTTCGGCATCGCCACCAAGGGGAATCTCAACGAACTTGCCGACAAGCAGGCCCAGGAGCATCAGCAGTTCCAGGCCCAGGTTAGCCAGTCCGAGCAGCAGATGGACGGGCGCGTGACACAGGTCGAGGACAAGACCCGCCAGCTCGACCAGAACCTGGTCCGTTACGAGGCCGAGATCCAGTCGGCCAAGCTGCAGCTACAGACCATCAAGCTGGAACTGGACACCTTCGAGGACAGCCTGGACCGCGCTTCCACCGACAGCAAGCAGGCTTTACGGATACAGCATGACGCAGTCATCAGTGAACGTGACCGTCTGCATCAGCGGTTGAACGAGATCGACGCGCTGATCCTGAGTTGGGAGCAGCAGCGTATGCTCGAGTCCGAAGGGACCATTACCCCCGTGCCCGGCGGACTGATCGTGCCTGAAAAGGCGTTGGAAACCAAGAGCGGCGCAGATGCAGCTTCAGCCTCGAACGAGACCTCCGTCTGGGGTAGCCGCCGGTCCGGAACGAGTTCGCGGTAGACGGTGATTCCTGCTTGACCCGGGTCAAGGATCCGTTGCCGGAGGTACGGTACCCACCTTGACGCCGCCCCGCGTTTTCAACCACCGCCCCAAGCGCGCCAGACCCCAGCCCCAGCGCGTGAACATCCAGTACAGGGCCGGAATGGACATCAGGATCAGGACAGTGCTGCTACCCAGCCCGCCGATGGAGCTGAGCGCCAGGTTCTCCCAGATGTCCTTGCCGCCCGACGTATCCTTGTTGTAGAGCAGGGGCAGCAGTCCGGCGATGGTGGTTCCGCTGGTCAGAAGGATCGACCGCATCTGGATCCGCGTTCCATCGACAATAGCCTGGTTCAGCACCCTTTGGCGCGCCTGGCCGGGCAGCCGCCACAGGTCGAAGCCTCCCAGGCGGCGTTTGTGCGGGATCTGCCCCTGGTCGTCGCCCCGCGGAAAGTTCTCCTCCGCCAGGATCTCGCGGACCTGCAGTCGGAACCGGTTGATCAGCAGGATCGCGTTGTTTACCACGATGCCGAACATCAATATCAGCCCCACCTTGGCCGACGAATCGAATTCACTGCCGGTGGCCCAGAAGATGCCCCCGACCCCGGCCAGAGCCATGGGTATGGAGAGCAGGACAAGCACGGGCAGGAAGAAACTCTCGAACATCGCTGCGAGCGCCATGAAGATGAAGGCCAAGGTCAGCCACAGGGTCTGCTTGAGCTCCTCTTTCTCCTCTTCGGTGATCTGCTGGCCGGACATATCCTCGGCCGTGTAGCCGTAGGGCAGCTGGATGCCATCCACGACATCGTTGATGAACTTGCGCCGCATCCTGTCGGTGCCGATGTACTCCCAGTTGACCTGTTGGCTGTAGCGCTGGTCGTGACGGTTGATGGAACTGATCTCGGGCCGGTTCTCGATGCTGATCAGACGGCCGAGCATGACCTTCTGCCCGCGGCTGGTGGTCATGGTGCGACCGAGGATCTGATCGTACTCGATGGATTCGGCATCATCGAAGGTCAGCATCAGGCGCTGGTCCTTGCCGTCCACCACCATGTGCCAGGGAGTCTCCACGCCCAGCATGCGCCGGATGTGTCCCATGATCTCGGCCATGCTCAGCCGGTGCGAGGCCAGCGCTTCGCGGTTCAACATGATCACGGTCTCGTCCGTGGCGTTGCGGCTGAATTGGTCGCCGCTGGTCAGGCGGGGATTACGCACGCGCCGGTTGCGATCGAGCCGGACCAGCACGCCGTCGGTGATGGTCTTGAGCTCCTTGCTGTTGTACCCGGTGATGCGAATCGTCGAATTGCTCATGCCCCCGCCGCGGCCGCCTTTCATGTAGGGGTCGCCGAAGCCGTTGATCCATATGAACATGCCGCCCAGTTCCTCGGCCAGCACGATGAACCTGTTGCGGAACATCTCCGGGTAAGCCGATTTCAGGAGTTCATCCTCGAATTCCAGATTGATCCAGGCGCGGTTGCCGTATGCGCCGCTGCGCATATGGGCGCCTGCGGGCAGGGGCAGGACCTCGCTCTCGAACAGATTGATGGTCGCGCTGGACAGCTTGACGTCCGTTCCGACAGGCCGTTCGAGATACACGACGATCTGTTCCTTGGGCTGGAGACGCCAGAAACCGCCGGTGCGGACCTTGTCCTTGAACACGAAAAAAGTGCCCACGAACAGGGCCAGGGTCAACACGGCGGGGTAGAACCAGAACCGCAGGTGCATACGGGTCAGCCTGGTCACGAAACTGACAAAGATGCCCACGCTGATCAGCAGACCGCCGGCCGCCCCGACCCAGGGTATTGTGTCCAGGCCCGTGTGGCGTCCCTTCCAGAGGAAAGCGACGGCCAAGGTGATCACCGCCATGATCACCACCCCCAGGGCCCAGCGCCAGAGCATGTCGAGTCCCGCCAGGCCGAATTCCTCGCCCGCGGCCTTGTTGCGGCGCATTCCCTTTTCGGCGGGGCCCTTCAGGGCCACGGGAACCCAGGCGAAGGCCACGAAGATCGACGCCAGCATGGCGATGCCCACGCTCACGGCCAGCGGTACGTAGAACAGGCTCAACCGGTCGGTCATGAAGATGAACGACAGGAAGGCCACCACGGTGGTCAGGGTCGTAGCCATGATGGGGAAGGCCACCTCGCGGGTACCGCGGATCAAAGCCAGGCGGCTGTCGCCTTCCCACCGGCCGACCAGCCGGCGGTGGATGGCGTCGAGTACGAGGATGCTGTTGTCCAGGAGCATGCCGAAGCAGACGGTCAGTCCGCTGATGGTGATGAAGTTCACCGATACACCGAAGAAATAGAACAGGGACAGGCATATCACTATGGCCAGCAGGATCGAGAAGATGACGATGGCCGTTAACCTGACCTGCTTGAGCGCGAGCGCCAGCAGGATGAACAGTAGCCCCAGGATGACCAGGGAACGGATCACCAGCTCCTTGAGCTTGTCCTCCAGATCCTCGCCTTCGTCCTGGTCCACCTCGAAGGTCACCGCGAAGTGAGCATCGGCCTCGATCCGCGGCAACTCCTCACGCAGGCGCCGACTCACCGAGATCGAGTTATGCCCGCTGCGCTTGGTGACGTTCAGGGTGATGACGTTTTCCCCGTTGATGCGGCTGTAGTAGGAGATGTCCTCGAAGTCCGGCTGGATGCGAGCCACGTGGCCCAAGGTGATCGGCTGGCCGCCGAGGATGCGCAACACCGTGCCGGCCAGAGAACGGAGCGCGACAGAATCCTGCACGCTGACGGTCAGTTCAAGTCCGCTGCGGCGGACCACGCCGGCGGGAATGATGTCGTCCAGCACGTCCAGCCGTGCAGCGATCACGTCGGCGGTCAGGCCGTACCGCTCCAACAGTTCCAGATCCAGCAACACCTTGACCAGGGGACGCGCACCGCCCCGCAATTCAGCGTCGGCCACCCCGGGGATGGCCAGAAAACGCGGCACCAGCCAGGTCTCGGCCCGATCGCGAAGCTCGTTCATCGGCAGGGGGGAGATCAGGCTGACGGAGAAGAATTCCTCGGAGCGCAGCTCTTCGGGCACGTAGGGCCGGATGAAAGGCTGTCCCGCCTGGGCGGGCAGGGTACGGCGCACCGCGCCCAGGCGTTCGGAAAGTTCCAGACGCGCGAATTCCATGTTCGTGCCGCGTTTGTACTTCACCGTGACCGAACTTTGGCCGTGTCTGGACTGGGAATCCAGATCCTCGACGCCATGGCAGCCGGCGACGGCCTCCTCGATGGGCAGGGTGATCGAACGCTGGATGGCGCTGGGAGAGGCTCCGTTCCAGCTGGTGACGATGGAAAGCTCCGGCAGATCCGTCTCGGGCATCGCCTCGATGTTGAGGCGCGGCAGGGCATACACACCCATCACGATCATGGCCGTGAACAGCATCCACGTGGCGACGGGGTGATCTACGGCGAAGCGGATCATGACTGGCGACTCCCGGTCAGAATTCCTTGTCCGTGCGGCGGTGCAGCAACTCGTAGACCACCGGGGTCAGGAACAGGGTCAAAAAAGTGGCGATGCTGAGCCCCCCGATGATGGAGATGGCCAGCGGACGCTGCATCTGCTCCCCGGTGCCCAGTCCCAGTCCCATCGGCAACATGGCCAGCACGGTGGTCACGGTCGTCATGATGATGGGCCGGAAGCGCAGGGAGCTGGCCTCCATGACGGCTTCGCGCCCGGACATGCCCTCGGACCTCAGTCTGCGGATGGTGGCGACCTTGACGATGGCATCGTTCACCGCGATGCCCAGCAGGGCGATTATGCCGATCAGGGAAATGATGTTCAGGCTCTGTCCGGTCGCAAACAGGGTGACCACCGCGCCCGCGACACCAACCGGCAGTACCGCCGAGATGATCAACGGGTCCAGGAAGCTCTCGAACTGGGCCGCGAGGATCATGTAGACCAGAAGGACGGACAGCAGCAGAGCGTAGCCCAGGTCGTGGAAGCTGCTGTTGATCTCCTCCTGCTCGCCGCCGGTGACGAAGGTCACCCCTTCGGAGATCTCCACACTCGCGAGCAGGGCGTTCACGTCCTGCCAGACATCGGCTAGGCTGCGGTCCCCCACGTCGCTGGAAATGGTGATCTGCCGCCGCTGGTCGCGCCGCACGATTTCGCGCACGGGCGTGCCCCGGGTCTGGATCATGAAGGATCCCAGCGGGACGGTCTTGCCTTCTCCCACGGCCACCGGCGAGGCCAGCACCGTGGCCAGATCGTATCGCTGGGAACGGGGCAGGCGCACGGCGATGTCGATCCTCTGCTCGATCTCGTTGAAGGTGGTGGCCACGGTGCCCTGGATGCGGTTGCGCAGCTCACGGGCCAGGGCATCCGGCTCCAGACCGAAACGCAGGGCCTTCTCCCGGTCCACGGTCACCTCGATGGTGGGATTGCCCATCATCCGGTCCATTTCCACATCGGCCAGGCCGGGAATGGTCCGCAGCCGGGGCAGGAGCTGTTCGGCCACGATCCGGGTTTCTTCGGATTTTTCGGCCACGATGCCCAGGGTGAAGGCCGCTTCGCCGCTGGCGAGGACCTCACGCAGGCCGACACCGTCTTCGCTGAACACGAAGATCGTGCCTTCCTTATCCGCCAGGCGTGTCTGCAGCCGCTCCTTGACCCGCTGCATGTCGTTGCGGCCATGGCGTGAAGGACGGAGCATGACCCGGATGCGGGCTGTGTTCGCGGAGCTGTATTCCTTCAGGCTGGCCAGGGTCTTCTCGGTCTCGCCCACCTGGGTGTAGACGGTCTCGACCTCTTCCATGGGTACCAGGAATCCGGCCAGATCAGCGGCCGAATGATAGGTCATTTCCAGGGGGGTGCCCGCGGGTAGTTCCAACGCGAGGGTGAAGTCGCCCCGGGTGCGGTCGGGCATGAACGACAACCGCATCCTGCTGCCCAGCAGTCCGCTGGCGGCCAGGGCCGCCAGCAACAGGACCAGGAATGCCAGCTTGTGGTCCATGACCTTGGTCAGCAGTCCGTGATATCCCCTCATGACCGCCTGGAAAGCGCGCTCGCCGGGCCGGAAGATCAGGCTGGGGGTGTCCCGGGGGACCTTGAGGATATGGGCCGAAAGCATGGGCTGAAGCAGCAGAGCAGCGAAGATGGAGACCGTCAGCGAGATGGTCACCGTCAAGGCCTGATCGCGGAAGAACTCACCGGCGATGCCGGGTACGTA
>CBDUYZ010000098.1:0-8468 GCA_965371575.1 uncultured bacterium | reverse complement strand
GTATTCATGATGCCACTCCTGGTCCTTTTCATTGGCTAGTTTCGCAGCCGGAATCGGAAGGTGATGGTGCCCCACTGTTCGTGGGCCGCCCCTCCGGACAAAGCCTGGAAGCGCCACTTGGCCAGGGCCGAAATGGCATTGTGATCAAAATCGGAAAAACCGGCGGTCTTCTGGATCTGGATGTTTTCCTTCACCCGCCCGTCGGGCAGAACGACGAAGTAGAGTGTCACCGTGGCTTCGACGGCCTGGCTCTTGGCCCATTCCGGATAGGTGGGCATCATGTGCTCGACCACCGGTCGATTGGCGATCTCACCGGCCAGCTCGGCCCCCTCAAGGGTGCGTCGGGCCACCGATTCCATGTTGGGTGCGGCCGCCGCGGTCCCAACGGATTTTTCCTGCTGAACGGGGGCCAAAGCGGGAGCGGAGCGGTTAGATTTCACCGTCCCACGCTTCAGTGTCGTAGGTCTGCGCCGGGAATTTTCCACCCGCTTCAAATCAACGGCTGGAGCCTTCTGTCCCGGATCGGCCGACTGGACGGGGGCCGATTTCAACAGGGAGCTGGAAATTCGTGGCACGGCGGTCAGTGCGCTGTTGGGCAGCTTCTTGGTGGTCAGGGCGGCCATCCGTTCCTTGACCTTGTCCCGGTTCGCGGTCTTCTCCTGGGGCGTGGGCTCAACCACGGCGGGCTGCTGCTGACGCCGGAACTTTTCCTCGGTCGGGGATGGAGCCAGGGGCTTGTCGGCCACGACGGGCATGGGCTTGGCCTGGACCGGAACGGGAGCCGGTGGCGCGGGAGCCGGGGTGGGGTCCAGCCAGGCGATTTCCACGATGCCCTCGGATATCGGGGAGATGCTTTCCCTCAGCATCAGCCAGGCGAACAGGGCCACGTGGATTGCGAGACTGATCCCCAGGGTCCGCTGGAACCGTTCCTTGCAGGCGGCGAACTCCTGATGGAGGAGGATGGCTGTCATGAACCACCACCCCCTTTCTGGCGGGTGGCGATACCCAGCTGGGTTGCCCCGCCCAGACGAGCTTCCTCCAGCACGTGGCGGACCAGGGCGTGAGGCAGGCTTGCGTCGGCGCGAATGACCACCATGGCCTTGTCGCCTTTCTGCTGAGCGATTCTCGATCTCAGCGCGGACTGGACCTGATCCACTCCCGAAAGCACCTGTTCGTCGACGGCGATTTCACCGGAATTACTCAGGGTGATGCTGATAAATCCCTGATCCTCGACGTCCCGGGAATGGGCGGCCGGCAGTTCGACCTCGAGGTCGGCGACCGACAACATGGGGGCTGTGATCAGCAGTATGATCACCAGGACCAGGGCCACGTCTATGATGGGCGTGACGTTGATCCGGGTCATCATGGGGGATAAATTTATCAACGGCTGACGCATGTCAACTCCCGGCTATGGCGATTTCCTTCGCCCCGTTCAATTTCGCTACATCCAGGACGTGGACGAAGGTGCCGTGGGCAACCCTGTCTTCGCACCTGACGGTGACGTCCCGGGTGCTGCTTTCGGCGATCAGGGGCGCCAGAGCGTCACCCAAATCGTCGATCGCAACCACGGTCCTGTTCACCCTGACGGCGTGGTCCGATTCGATGACCAGCTCGATCCTGGCTTCCTTCTTCACGTCGCTGGCCTTGCGGGCCGTGGCGGCGGTTTTGCGGACACCGAAACTCGATTCGAAGGCCAGTGGGGTGGCCAGCAAAAGGATGACGACCAGCACCAGCGAGACATCGATCAACGGAGTCATGTTGACTTCCGCCATGATTCCGTTGTTTTCCTCTGAACGGTTCCAGCGCATGGGACACTCCTTCAGACAGCCAGGCTTTCAACCGGTTCCCGGCCGGCCTTTTTCACGGTGGGATCTGTAGTTTTCGCCTTTGGGTCGGCCATCCGGGAGCTGCTGGAAATGTCATTGGTGGCATTTTCAACGGCCTCGGTCAGAGCGACCCTCAGACTGCGGGAATGGTTTTCCGAAACCGTGAGCATGATGTTCAAGGCGCGGTTGAAATGGTTGAACAGCAGCACGGCCGGCACTGCGATGACCAGACCAGCGGCGGTGGTTACCAGGGCTTCAGCCACGCCGGCGGCCACGATCGAAGGTGCGGCCGACCCGCTCAGGGCCATGTCATGGAAGGCCCGCATGATTCCCCAGACCGTACCGAGCAGTCCGATCAGGGGTGCTACGGCAGCCATCGTGCCCAACATGCTGGTATTGCGATCCAACAGCATTTTCTGCTGGCTGAGGACAACCTGCATGGTCTCTTCCGTGTCAACGGGGCGGGACAGGTGGCACTCCATGGTCTCGGCCGCAACGGTACCGACCGGATGGGTGTTGTTCCGACAGTGAGCGATGGCTTCGCTGAAATTCCCCCGGCGCAGGGATTCAAGGGCCCCCATGAGCACCAGGTCCGCGTTTCCCTTCCGCTTTCGGAAATAGTACAAACGTTCCATGGCGATCCCGAAGGTGATTACACTGCAGCCCGCAAGGACCATCATGATGGGACTTTCGGTCATGGCTGCCAACCAGTCGAACTCGACGAACATGTCGCACTCCTTTTATGAATGACTTTCTTTTTCAGATGTTACTCGAGTACAGCGGCCAGTTCCGAAGCCCGGCCCATGGCCGCGGCCACCAGCTCAGGGTCCTCGGAGTTGTCCATCAGGTCCCGGTAGGCAGCCAGGGCCTTCGGGTAATCCTCGGCTTCTTCATACAGCCCCGCGCTGCGCGCGATGGCCGACAGTCTGAACGGATCGGATTTCTTTTTGCTTGCAGCGGCTCTGGTATAGGCGTCCAGGGCTCCCGGTCTGTCGTTGAGCTTCTCCCGGCAGGTGCCCAGGCGGAAGTAGATCTCCGTGCGCAGGTCAGGTTCGGGGCCCGCTGCAATCGCCTGTTCCAGGGCCTGGATCGCCTGATCGGTTTGACCGGTCAGATCGTGGATATCACCCAGTTGGAACGCGACTTCCGCCGACCGTTCGTCATTCGGATAGCGTTCTTTGTAACGGGCGAATTCGATCGCGGCTTCGGCATTGCTGCCCATCAAACGGCGGCACAATGCCAGGTTATACAGGGAAGCCCTGGACATGTCGCCCTCGGGGTCGCGTTCGAGGACAGCGGTAAAATTCGTGGCCGCGCGGAAAAATTCCTCCTGGTCGAAATAGATCATGCCAAGACGGAATCTGACCGTGGTGCGCAGCTCGCTGTCCCCGAAAAAGACAAGAAATTGTTCGAAGGACTGTTGAGCCTGGGCTTGGTCGTTGGCCAGGGCGTAGGCGTCACCCATCAGGAACTGGGCCCTGTCGGCAGCCGAAAATCCCGGGAACTGACTGACTACCCGACGGAACTCGTCGGCGGCATCCATGAAGTTTTCCTGTTCGTACTTCTTCTTGGCGATCTGGAACTGGGCGTCAGCCGCGAAAGAACTGGTGGGATATAGCTCGACCAGTTGGGCCAGTTGATCCACGCCGCCCTCCTGCTGGCCCAGACGGTACAGGGCCATCTCCATGCCCCGCTCCGCTTCCTTGCTCATCGGGCCGTCGGGGTAGCGGATGACCACTTCGGAATACCCGGCCAGGGCTTCCGCGTCCCGACCCGCGTTGTAGTCGCACTGGGCAATCCGCAACAGGCCAAGGGCCGCGGCGGAACTGCCGGCGAAGTTTTCGAGTAATCCCCGATAACAGCGTTGGGCCTCAACGTACTTTTCAGCCTGGAAATACAGGTCGCCCGCTCTGGCCCAGGCCTTTTCGGCAATTTCGATGTCGGGGTTCATCATGACGATGGCTTCCCAGCGATCCACGGCGTCGCCGGACCTGTCCAGACGCAGGTAACACAGGCCCGCCTGGTACAGGGCAAGGTTCTTTTTCTCGTGGGACGGATAGCGGGTCAGGAACTCCTCGTAGGCGGTGCCTGCCTGGTCGTAATGGCCCTGGTTGAAACGAACGTGTGCAACGTTAAGGAACGCGTTGGCCAACTGCCCCGAGTCGTTTTCGCCCAGTTGGCTGGCAAGCATGTCCTCCGAGGTGCTGATGGCCAGATCTTCTTCACCCTGCTGGGCATAGGTCCAGGCCAACAGCTGTTTGGCGGAAGAGGAAGCCGGGTGCTCGGGAAACTCACTGAACAGGCTTTCGAGACTATCGCGCGCCTTCTGGTACTGCCCCTGGGCGGCCAGGGCGTCAGCATCGATCAGCAGGGCGTACGCGCGCCAGGTCGACTGGCTGGGGGGTGTCTTATGAAGCATCAGATGCGGAGCTCCGGAAAGCTGTCCCAGGTCTCCGGTCCGATGATAGGATAATTCGAGCAGGCACAAGGAGGCTTCGACCAGCTCCTGGTGTTCCGGAGAGTTGAAAACGATGGTGCCATCGCTGTCTTCATTGCTGGCGTAACGGTCCAGGACAAGCTGGAAGTAGGGAACCGCCGAACGCGGTCTGTCCATGGACAGCAGTCCCGCGCCGGCCAGGTATGCCGCGGCCGGGGCTTCGGGTTCCAGGGGATAACCGGAAACAACGGCCTGGTAGGAACTCGTGGCGTCGAATTGGCGGCCCAGAGCGTCGAAGCAACGCCCCAGTCGGTACTGGGCGCTGGCGGCCACACCCTGGTCGAAATAGGAGGTCAGCACACGATTGTATTCAAGGATGGCTCCGTGGAAATCGTCGGCGGCAACCTTCAACTCTCCCAGGAGGAACTGGGCGCGAGCGCCGACGTCGGAGCCCGTATTGGCCGCCACGACCTGCCTGAGCATGACTTCCGCGGAGGGAAGATCCCCGAACATGAAGACCGAGGCGGCCTGCCGCAAGCTGGCTTCGGCGATCACGGCCGGATCTGATGCCCTTTCGACAACCCGACCGAATTCCTCGGCCGAACTGCGGAAGGCCTGACCGGCCAGGAACGTATTGGCTTTGGCCAACAGCGCGTGGTCATGCAGGCGTGAGTGCGGGAAGCGGTCCGAAACTTCCTGGAAAGCCGACGCGGCCTTCAGGTTGTTGCCAAGCTCCTGCTGGGCGAGCGCGCGAACGTATATGGCCCCTGGATCGTTCGATTCGGAGCCTACGATGGCGAGCGCCTGGTCATAACTGCCCTGCAGATAGGCCGCCGTGGCCCGGCCGAGGATATGACGGGGGTCCGCAGCCATCCAGGGATGATTCTCTTCCAGGTTGATCAGGTCGCCCGTGGCGGCGGAGACCTCACCTCTTCTCAATCTATTCCAGGCCATGTGCAGGCGGGCGTCGGCCGCCAGGGAATGGCCCTGGTTTTTCGACATCCACTTGAGCCACGACTTGGCTGCCTCTTCGTCCCATCCCCCGGCTTCCAGGGCTTCGATTTTCAGGAACTCGGCGGTTGCCTGGAAGTCACGGTCCGAGGACTTTCCCTTGGCCTTCCCGAAGGATGAGATGGCTTCACTGTACAGTCCCCGTTCCAGGTTGATCTGTCCCCAGAGCAGGGCGACGGCGGCATCGGCGCCATCGAGAATCCGGTCGCCAGACAGGTTTGACAAGGTGCGGGCGAGGGCTTCGGCGGCAGTACGGTCACCCATCGCCGCGGCGAGCCGGGCCACCTCCAGATCCAGCCCCAGGCTGGTCAAGGTGGCTTCGTTTGCAGATCCGGCTTCTTCCGGTTGATCCTGCGCCGCCGCCATCAGGGTCGGGCCAAGAAGCAGTACGGAGACCGTCGCTATGGTCAGCAGCCACTCGGGAACGATGGATTTGAGTTCTTTGCGAAACATCTTCATCTCTCCTTGCCCGTCCTACTGGACCCCGACCGAACCCTGGGGTCCGCCGGTACTGATTTCCACGGTGCGCTCGAGGCCTTCCATGGCTCGGCCTTCAAGATCGGTCACATGCAGGCGGTAGCGGTATTTTCCGTCGGGAAGGGGCATGCCGGTCTCACCCTTGCCATCCCAGATGACGTGGGCGGGCGGATTGCCCTGACCAGCGTAACTGCGAATCACTTCGCCGGATTTGTTCCGGATGGTCAACTTCCAGTCCTTGGTGTCGGCCTTGGTCTGTGAAGCCAACAGGAACTTCGTCACCGGATTCTGGCCCGTGGGAGAGAAGATTTCCGGGTTGGCGCGCGAATCGGCGTAGAATCCACCGAAACGATAAGTCAAACCGAAACGATGGTTCATGCCCAGTTCGTGATCGGCCATGCCGTAATCGAACTGCAATCCGTTGCGGAAGCGGTAACTGAAACCGGCCGACACGTTGTCGATGTAGTAGCCGACACGAATTGCCAGTGACTGGATCCAGAATTCGGTACCGACCTTGCCCTGGGTGCCCGGGCCGTCGCGGTGAGCCAGTTCCGTCGAGGTCACGCTGCGGCCGTCAAGCAGGGTGATTGCCAGGCCGCCGCGGAATTCGGCCGCGTAGGCCTCTTCTTTTTCCCGTAGCTTGATCTTGGGTCCACCGAGATTCAGGGCCGAAGCACCGATTCTCAGCCCAGGGATGAGTTGTCCCATGACACCGAGGTCGAAACCCATGCCGTTGCCGCTGAAATCCTCGACACTCTGCCGGGCCAGCTTGAGGTTGGCGCCCACGGACCATTTTGGTGAAAGGGTCTGGGCAACGGTCAGGGCCATCACGAGGTCACCTTCGCTGAAGGTGCCCAATGATTCGTTCAGCTCGTTTGTTCTTTCGAACTCACCTGACTTCAGACATAGAAGGTTGAAACCGAAACTGGGCATCCTGCTCGAAGGTTTGGCGAAACCCAGCCCGTTGATCGACGTGTCGTCGAAGAGTTGGACACTGCCCACTTGAAGCTCGTTCTGCTTCAGCCAGGAGATGCCGGCGGGGTTCCACAGGGCGGCCGAGGGTTCGTCGGCTACCGCGACCATGGCTCCGCCCAGGCCCACTGCGCGAGCGCTGGCGTATCGTGAGAGCCAGTCACCGGGGACGCCGTTGGTGGCGTCCTCGGCACCCGCCAGTCGGGGAATTGTCAAAGCCAGTCCGATCACCAGGAGCGTGATAAATGCCGACTTGTTGGTTTTTTTGTTGATGCTGTAAATCATGACGCCTCCTGGCCTCTACCAAACAACGCCGATTTTGCGACGCATGACATGCATGGTGGCACCGTTGCCTTCGGCTTCGATGAAAAGGATGTATCCGCCGCTGGCGACTGGTTCTCCGTTACCGTTGCGACCGTCCCAGGACACAAAGTTGTCCCCGGCCTGGCCGCCCTCGTCGCCCGTCGCGAATTGCTTATCCAGAACAAGGCCACCACTCAGGGTGTAGATCCGCATGCGGACCGAGGCGTTGTCCTGGAGCTTGTAGGAGATAGTGGTCGACGTTTCGCCGGGGTGGAACGGATTGGGATAGTTGGTCACCGCTCCGCCGGGGGCATTGGGATCCACCAGGGCGGTTTCTATGCCGAGTTCCACGCTCAGGGCTCCTGAAACCGCGCGTACCGTATCGGCACTCGCTTCTCGCGGGCTCAGGAATTCAGCGGTGGCCTCTCCGTTCTCGTCGGTCTGGTTCTCAAGCGGCGTGAGCAGACCATTGTCGGTCAGCAGGGTGAATTCGACCGGCAGATCGGGAATACCATTTTCGAAGGCATCCTGGACCCTGGCGGTCAGCAGGGCGGTCTTGTTCCCCATGACCCAGGGCGGATTGCTGGCCAGCAGGATGTCCGCGGGGGCGCCCGGCAGAACCGTGAGCACACCGGTCAGCGCCGGGATGTTACCGGCGTCATCGGTGATCACCAGCACGATGTCTTCGGCGTAGGTGTAGGTTTCGGTTTCAGTATGCTGTCCCTGCAGCAACTGGAAGCTCGTGTTGGCCAGTTCACCCATGCCCGGTTCCTGCGTCGAAGCGTTCCGCACCTCGATCGTCACCGAAGAATTGATTTCCTGGATCACGCTTCCGGCGTCGTTGGTCACCTTGACCGTCAGGCTGAAGGGGGAGCCGGCCTGGACCGTGGTCGGAGTGATCTCCGCTTCCAGATGGAAACCGCTGGAGATCATCCTGACCTCGGTCGTGTTGGGTTCCATGGCGGGCTGGGTTATGTTCGTCGCGGTGATCTGCTGGAATCCGCCCGTGGAGAGCCGGATGCTGAAATCCATGCGGCCGGCGGTCATGGACGCGTCAGCCGGGAGCTGGGCCTCCGGGTCGCCGGAGGTGATCCCTACCATGTCGGTCACACTGCCTACGGGATTGAACCACTGGTCGGTGGCGTAGACGGTGACCGTGAAGGAGTAATTGATGGATTGGTCGGTGGCCGTACCGCTGCGACCTGTTTCCGAGCCCGGTGACAGTTCCTCTCCGGGGGCGAGGATGAGTAGACCGGTATACAGCCCCGCGGTCACTTCGACTTCGCTCGAGGTGCAGGGACTGATGCCGGCCAAATCGCTGTCCGCGGCCGAAATCGTCTGGCGACCAGCGAGGTAAAGAGTCACCGGAACCAGGGCTTCACCATTGATCAATACCAAAGCGGGCGGGAACGCCAGGTTCTCGTCCGTCGAGGTCAAGGCAA
>CBDUYZ010000097.1:0-8484 GCA_965371575.1 uncultured bacterium | reverse complement strand
GTGTTTACGAGGGAGGCGTACCCGGTGAGGTACGTCGACCGAGCAAAGCCGAGAAAGCTCGACCAGGATTGAATTTGACCACTCACAGTAGCTCCTTCATTAATTGTTCGGGCTATATGTACTGGCCGCCGTCGACCTTGATCACTTCGCCTGTAATGTGGCGCGAGAAATCCGAGCACAGGAAGGCCACCACGTGGGCCACGTCCTCCGGGGTGGCAATGCGCCCGAGTACGGTGTCCTTCACCGCGGCGTTCAAGAACTCGGGTGGGAGCGTTGCAGCCATCTCGGTGGCAACCATGCCCGGCGCCACCGCGTTGACGTTGACGTTGAACTTGCCCAGTTCCTTGGCCAGGGCCTTGGTCAGGGCGTTGTTTCCCCCCTTGGAGGCGGAGTAGTTGGTCTGACCGAACTTGCCGCGCAGCCCGTTGATGGAGGAGAGATTGACGATCTTGCCGTTACGCTGCTCCATGAAAATCCGCGCTGCGGCCTGGTTGTAGGTGAAGTAGCCCTTGAGATTCGTCGCGATGACGGAGTCCCACTGCTCTTCCGACATCTTCCAGATCACCCCGTCCCAGGTGATGCCGGCGTTGCAGACCAGGATGTCCAGACCGCCGAGTTCCTCGACCACCCGGTTGACCGTACTCTCTGTCTCCTCGACGCTCGTCACGTCGGCCTTCAGGGCCAGGGCTCGGCGGCCCATCTGTTCGATCTTGGCGGCTACCTCGTTGGCGGCGTCGATCCGACCCTGACAGGTCAGCGCCACGTCACAACCCTGCCGCGCCAGCTCCAGGCTGACCGCCGCGCCGATGCCCCGGCTGCCGCCGGTGACGATGGCGACTTTGCCCTCGAGTCCAAGGTTCATGTTCGCTGCTTCCTTTCCGCCGCCGCGGGGATCGCGGGGCCGCTCGATGTTCAGGCCCGGTCCGCGGGCGGGTTACTCAGTCCGTTCAAGATCAGAGTGATCATTTCCTCGCAGAGATTGTCCACCGGTCCGTCCCGCTCGGGGTTGAACCACATGAAGACCCAGTTGAGCATGCCAAAGATGAAAAGAGTGATGTGGCGGACCTGTTCCGAGTCGGCCGTCTCGCTCGCATCCCATCCCTTGAGCCGCGCCACCACTTCGGCCAGGCACTGGTAGTAGCGGCGACGCAGCTCGGCGATGGCCGCGAAGCGAGCCCCCTGCAGGGACTCCAGTTCGAAGGTGCAGACCTTCAGCTCGTTGAAATGCTCGGTGAAGTATTCCAGGTGATTGCGCACCAGGCGACGCAGGCAATCCTCGGGGCTGCCGCCCTCCTGCAGGGCCGATTGTTGGATTTCCAGCAGGGCGCCGAAGGTGCGCTGCTGGATCTGGAAGAGCAGGTCTTCCTTGTTCTTGAAGTAGTAGTACATGCCGCCCAGGCTGAAACCTGTCTCGCTGGCCACGTTGCGGATCGACGTCTGGCTGAAACCCTGACGGGCCATCAGGCCGGCCGAGGTGGTCAACAGATGGTCCAGCTTGGGAGCGGTCCGGGGGGTATGGCCGACCTTGTTCTCGAAAGCTAAGGGACGTTCGTTGTCCGGGGACATCATTTCTCTTCCTGTTCCTGTTGTTGTGCCTTCAAGCCAGCGAGGATCTTCTCGGGTGTGATGGGTAGTTCGGTGATCCGTACGCCGCAGGCGTCGTACACCGCGTTGCCGATGGCGCCGAGGATCGGCGGCAGGCAGCCCTCACCGATCTCCTTGGCGCCGAAAGGTCCCCGGGGTTCGTAGCTCTCGACGGCGCGGGAGACGATACTGGGCGTGTCGCTGATCGTCGGCACCAGGTAGCCGTGCAGGTCGGGGTTGACCAGCGAGCCGTCCTTGTGCACCAGGGTGTCCTCCATGAGCGTCTCACCGAGGCCCATGATGATGCCGCCCTCGACCTGTCCGTGGAAGGTCACCGGGTTGATTACCGTGCCCGCGTCGCTGAAGTCGTGGAAACGGTCCACGCTTACGTAGCCGGTCTCCAGGTCCACCGTCACCTCGCAGACCGACGAGGCGAAACTGTAAGCCGGCGAGGTACCCACGGCTGCGCCCTTGTAAGTGCCGCCCAGTCCAGACGGCGGCTTGTAGTGGCCGGTGCCCACGATCGGTCCGGACTGCGAGAAGGCCAGGCGGGCCGCCTCGTCCCAGTCCATGCCGGTCTCGGGGTTCTGAGAAAGGAAGATGCGGCCGTCCTTGGCGGTCAACCCGTCCGGATCACAGCCCAGCTGCCGGCCGGCCACCTTCAGGATCTTAAGCTTGGCGTCGGCGGCGGCCATCTTGACGGCGTTGCCGCCCATCAGGGTCACGCGACTGGCGTATGAGCCCAGGTCCGTCGGCGCCAGCACGGAATCGCTTTCAGCCATCCAGATCCGTTCGTAGGGAATGCCCAGTTCCTCGGCGGCGATCTGGGGCAGGACCGTATCGCAGCCCTGGCCGATCTCCGCGGTGGCGATGTGCAGCGAAGCGGCCAAGCCGTCCTCGTGCACGCGGATCATGGCGTTGGAGTGGGGGAAATCCGAGCGATAGATGGGATAGCCCGCCCCCGAAACGAAACCGCCGCAGCCGATGCCGATGCCTTTGCCCGCTGGCAATTTACCGTGCTTCCGGGTCCAGCCGGTCTCTTCACGGGCTTTTTCCAGGGTGGCCGTGAATTCGCATGAGGAAATTTCCAGGTCGTTCACCGTCCTCGTGTTGGGTGTCATGGCGTTGCACAAGCGGATGGCGATGGGGTCGAGACCCAGATCTTCGGCCGCCATGTCCAGCAGCGACTCCATGGCGAAGCGGGGCTGGGGGACGCCGTGGCCGCGCATGGCGCCGCTGGCGGGCAGGTTGGTGTACATGCGGAAGCCGTCGTACTGGTAGTTGGGAATGTGATAGAGGGTCGGCAGCATGGAGCCGGCGTAATACACCGTCACGATCCCGAAGGAGGTGTAGGCTCCGCCGTCCAGGAGGATCCGCGACTTGACCGCCGTGATCCGGCCGTCCTTCTTGACGCCCAGCTTCATGTCGATGTACTGCTTGTGCCGGCCGCGGAAGTGGTAGAACATTTCCTCGCGGCTGTACTTCATCATCACCGGCCGGCCGGTCTTCTGCGCAAAGATCACGGCACAGAGCTCCAGGGGCGTCGTCTCGGCCTTGGCCCCGAAGCCGCCGCCCACCGGCGGCCGGATGATGCGGATGCTGCTCATCGGGATATCGAACATCCGTGCCAGCTGGTGCTGCGTGTAGTGCGGAGCCTGGGCGGAGGACCATATCGTGAGCTTGGAGCCGTGGTACTCCCAGCGGGCGATGGCGGCGTGGGGTTCGATGGGAGCCTGGTATGTCCTGTTGCCGACGAAACGTTCCTCGACCACATGATCGGCCTCGGCAAAGCCTTGTTCCACGTCGCCGAAGTGCCACTCGACCTTGGTGTTGATGTTGCGGGCGTACTTGGGGTTCTCGGGATGGATGAGCGGCGCGTCCTCGGCCAGGGCGGACTCCGGATCGAAGACCGCCGGCAGTTCTTCATACTCCACCTCGATCAGCTTGACGGCCTTTTCGGCCGTTTCCTCGTCCACGGCCGCCTCGGCGGCCACCTCGTCGCCCACGTAACGCACCCGGTCCTTGGCCAGGATCTGCTCGTCGTAGCGCGCGGGGCTGACGCCGTAATACTTGTCTGTCACGTCCCTGCCGGTGATCACACAGAGCACGCCCGGTAGCGCCTCGGCCCGACTGGTGTCGATATTCTTGATCTTCCCATGGGCCACGGTGCTGCCCAGGATCTTGCCGTGGATCATGCCCGGCAGCTTGATATCGCCAGTGTACCTGGCCTGGCCCGTGACCTTCTCGGGTCCGTCGTAGCGGGTCACGCCCCGGCCCACGACGCTGTGCTCGCGCTCCTGGTCCCGTCCCTCGTGGGGACCGGGAGCGGTGTCCAGGGGTACGTTCTCGAAGCTGCGCCAGTCCTGGATGGCGGTGATGATCCGCGGATAGGTCCCGCAGCGGCAGAGGTTTCCACCCAGGGCGGCCTTGATGTCCTGCTCGCTGGGTTCGGGATTGTGGGTGATAAGTTCGACGGTGCTCATCAGCATGCCCGCTGTGCAGTAGCCGCACTGCAGCGCGCCGTGTTTGACGAAGGATTTTTGCAGGGGGTGCAGGTCGCCCGGCGGGGCCACACCCTCGATGGTCGTGATCTGTGCGCCGTCCGCGGCGGCGGCCAGCACCAGGCAGGAAGGCACCGCACGGCCGTTCATGAGCACCGTACAGGCGCCGCAATCACCCGTGTCGCAGCCGCTCTTGGTGCCGGTCAGGTTCAATTCCTCGCGCAACACCTGTTTGAGCGTGGTCCCCGGTCCGACTGCGAGTGTGTGGGCGTGGCCGTTGACGGTCAGCCGGATCAGGTGCGTGTCCTTTTGGAGGTTGTCGCTCATCGGTTCCGTCCTTCCGCGCGGTCGGCGGCGCAGGCGAGGGCGCGGCGAGTCAGGACGGCCACCACGTCGCGGCGATACTGCTCGCTCCCTCGCAGGTCGCTGATGGGCCGGGCCTCCTGGGCAGCGATCCTGCCGGCGTCGGCGAAGAGAGCCTCGTCCGGGGTCCCGCCCGTAACGGCCTCGGCGCAGCGATCGGCGAAAAGCGGCACCGGCCCCACCGCCCCCATCACGATACGCGCCGCGGTGATCAGGCCCTTTTCGACGTTAACCCAGGCCGAAACCGAGGCGACCGCCAGTGCGGAACCACGACGCAGGGTGAAACGCTGGAAGCTGGCGCCGGAAGTGGCCGGCTGGAAGGGGATGCGGATCGCAGTGACTATCTCCCCGGCAGCCAGCACGGTTGTCCGTGGCGCAAGCACGAAGTCGCGAGCGGCGATCTCGCGCCTGCCGTCGGGACCTTCCAAGGCTATCGATCCTCCGGCCGCGCAGGTGATCGGCGGCGTGTCGGAGCACGGCACGCCGCAGCTGAAGTTGCCGCCCATGGTGGCCAGGTTGCGGATCTGGCGGCCGGCCATGGTCACGATGGCCTCCGTCAGGGCGGGGTATTGCTCGCCAACGGTCGGCGATTCGGCGATCTCGTTCAAGGTGGCCAGGGCGCCGATGTGCAGGGTGTCGCCTTCAAGGCGGATCTCCCGCAACTCCGCCAGATTTCCCAGGTCGATGAGGTGTCCCACTGTCTTGCGGCCCGAGCGGAGGTCGACCAGCAGGTCGGTTCCGCCGGCCAGAAAAGCCGAGGAAGCCCCGTACTCCCGGCCCAGGCGGCAGGCCTCAGCCAGGGAGTCGGGGCGGTGGAGGGTGAAATCACAGAAGGCCATGGGTTTGTCAGCTCTCCTCGGGCACCGGCAGCACCGCGGCAAAGGCGTCGTCATTCATCAGCGCGCCCGAGGCGATCAACTGCCGGAATTTCACGAAGTCGATCACGTCTTGACCCGTCCGCTTGCGGTTGTTGAAGGCGGTGAAGCCCAGGAAAGCCTCGCCGTTCATGTTGGCCGCGAGCCAGTGGCGGTTGGCGAGCTTCGTCTGGTCCCAGAAGAACTTCTTCTTGGCGCGGATGCCGTCTATGGATTTGATCAGGCAGCCGGGGAACAGGTTCGTGAAGCGCCAGATGATCCGATCGATCTCGGCGTCGAGCCCGGCGAAGTCGACGGTGCCCGACTTGAGGATTTCCTTGGCCTGTTTGGCCGCATCGCCTTTCTTCATTTCGCCGTACACCATCTCCCCGTCATTCACGTAACTGTCGGTGATGACCAGGGGGTTGCGCACGATCTCGCCGTCCACCTTCAGCACCGGCACCGCGGCGGTTATCAACCCCTTGAGCTTCATCTTGTAGGAACTCCACATCTCGCACGAAATGCAGTTCCACATGGCGTCCTCCGTCGGCAGCATCCAAGGCAGGAAGTCCGTGCTGCCGCCGTCGGGGGCCGAGCCGTGCTTGGGGCCGGCCTGGCCGAAGATCGCAAGGTCGGAAGACAGGGTCAGGTCGCAGGCCATGCCGATTTCCTGGCCGCCGGCGATCCGCATGCCGTTGACCCTGCAGATCGTGGGCTTCTTGCAGTTGAGGATGCCGTCGACCATGGTGTTGAACAGGTCCATGTACTCGCCATACTCGTTGGGGCGGCGGCTGTAGTACTCGGAATACTCCTTGGTGTTGCCTCCGGTGCAGAACGCCCGGTCGCCGGCGCCGGTGAACACGACGGCCACCACGCCACGGTCCGACGAGGCGGCCTGGAAGCCGGCGATCACCCCCTTGACCATCTCGGTGGTGTATGAGTTGAACTGTTTCGGATTGTTCAGCGTGACCCAGGCCGTATAAAGGCCGTCCACGGAATTGCCCGCCTTGTCAAGGACCGGACGTTTCTCGTAGACGGTGCACGGTGGCTCGGTACCCCAATGCTCGGTTCCGTAAAGAGCATGATTTTTGATCTCGTCGTCGCGAGGCAGCCAGTCGAGAGACATCAGCGGTCTCCTTGGTCATTGTGACTACCGGAAGGCCGATAGTCCGGTGATTTCTGCGCCCACGATCAGGGTTTGAATGTCGTGGGTGCCTTCATAGGTGATCACGGACTCCAGGTTGGCCATGTGGCGCCCGGGGGAGAATTCGTCGGTCACCCCGGCGGCGCCGAGGATGTCGCGGGCCGTCCGTGCGCAATCGAGGGCCATGGCCGCGTTGTTGCGCTTGGCGAGGGAAACGAGGGGTGCATCATTGATGCCGTCGTCCTTCAGGCGCCCGAGCTGGAGGCACAGGCCCTGAGCCTTGACGATCTCCGTCAGCATCTTGACGAGCTTGCGCTGGACCAGCTGGAACGAGGCGATGGGCTTGTCGAACTGCCGGCGCTCCTGGGCGTAGCGCAGGGCCGTGTCAAAGCAATCCTCCGCCGCGCCGATGGTCCCCCAGGCGATGCCGTAGCGGGCCTGGTTGAGACAGCCGAGGGGAGCACGCAGGCCCTTGGCATCGGGCAATCGGCTGCTCTCGGGCAACCGCACTTCGTCGAACACCAGCTCACCGGTGTCGCTGGCGCGCAGGCTGTACTTGCCGTGAATCGTGTTGGTCGAGAAACCGGACATGCCTCTTTCCACGAGGAAGCCGACGACCCCCTCGCTGCACCGCGCCCAGACTACCGCCACGTCGGCCAGGTTGGCGTTGGTGATCCACAGCTTGCTCCCGTTGAGGACCCACCCGTCGCCGTCGCGCACCGCCCGCGTCTTCATGCCACCGGGGTCCGAGCCATGGTCAGCCTCGGTCAGGCCGAAGCAGCCGATCTTCCGCCCGGCTGCCAGTTCGGGCAACCACTTGGCCTTTTGCTCCTCCGACCCGAAGGTGGCGATGGGCCACATCACCAGGCTGCCCTGCACCGACTCGAAGCTGCGCAGCCCGCTATCGCCGCGTTCGAGTTCCTGGCAGATCAGCCCGTAGATGGTAGCGCTGAGACCGGGACAGCCGGGGCCGTGGATCGAGGATCCGATCAGGCCCATGGCGCCGAGCTCAGGGATGATTTCCGTGGGGAAGGTGCCGTCGGCGAAGTGCTTGCGGACGATCGGCATGAAGGACTGATCGACGAAACGGCGGAGGGTTTCGCGGACGCTCCGCTCTTCATCGCTCAGATTGCGTGAAAAACGATAGAAATCAATACTTTGGGAGTGTGCCATGAAGCGTGTCTCGATTCGCGGGATCCTGAAGACCCGATCCGTGGGGGGACAGGTCGCTGCGCCGGATTCCGGACCGTCGCGGCGAAAATGAAACGTCTACGGACAATAGAGGGATTCCGGATTCAAATTCAAGGAAAATCGAACAGTTGATCGAAAAACGTTGCCGGCGAATGCCGCCAACGGGGCTACCTGGTGGTATTCGAACACCACCATCCGTCCAAAGAGAGATTCAACCATCAAAATCACCGGCATTTGCTGCTTAGGTTGTGCCTCCGAAATTGTGTCTGGTCCGTTTGTGGCGGGCGCCGCACCACAGGGACCTTGGATTTTGAGGAATGACTCTCCTGATTGGGTCAATATGCACCATGGAAGTGCCTTAAACCTCAAAAAAGTAGCCCCCGGGGGGTTACTCCAGCACGACATCCGACCCCAAACGAACCAGACACAATTTCAGAGGCACAACCTGAATGTTCAAGAGGGTGTTGTTCGTCGCCATCGGCATTCTCTTGTCCATCTGCAGCGTATTGGACTATAATCCGTCGCGGTCAAGGTTTCACACCCTTGGTCCACATCTTGAGTCTATGGGGCATTGGGGAGCAGGATGATAGGCCAGACCATATCCCACTACCGGATCCTCGAGAAACTCGGCGAAGGAGGCATGGGCGTCGTCTACGAGGCCGAAGACCTCAAGCTCCACCGATCAGTAGCCCTGAAATTCCTTCCTCACGAGTCCTTCTCCAGCAAGGACACAAGAACCCGCTTTCTGAGAGAGGCCCGGACCGCCGCCTCTCTTGATCACGTCAGCGTTTGCCCCATCTTCGAGATCATCGAAACCGAGGATCACTCCTTCATAGCGATGGCCCTG
>CBDUYZ010000096.1:0-8608 GCA_965371575.1 uncultured bacterium | reverse complement strand
TCTGCTGTCCCGTGAAGAAGGGATGGCAGTTGGAGCAGATTTCGACGTTGAGTTTGTTCTTGGTCGAACGGGTGTTGATCACGTTGCCGCACAGGCAGGTAATCGTACAGTCCATGTATTTCGGATGAATTTTCTTCTTCATTGTTCTGGCAGCCTTTATTTCCGGCAATCCTCGTCTGAGGGTTTCAAATCAGGTTGAGGGCAAAAAGAAATATGGAATAAGGCCTATGGCAAGAAAATTTTCCCGTTTCCCATCCTGGCCGGGCCCCTGTCAGGCGTTCATGGCGCCCAGGAACTGCTCGTTGTCCTTGGTCTTGCTCAGTTTGTCGATGAGGAATTCCATGGCCTCTATCGGGTTGTAATCGTTCAGATATTTGCGCAGGACCCATATTTTCGTCAGATCCTTGCCCTCGATGAGCAGCTCCTCCTTGCGGGTGCCCGATTTGAAGATGTCGATGGCGGGATAGACCCTGCGTTCGGCGATCTTGCGGTCCAGGACCAGCTCCATGTTGCCGGTTCCCTTGAACTCCTCGAAAATCACCTCGTCCATGCGGCTGCCGGTTTCGATCAGGGCCGTGGCGATGATCGTCAGGGACCCGCCGTCCTCGATGTTCCGCGCCGCGCCGAAGAAGCGTTTGGGCTTCTGCAGGGCGTTCGAGTCGACGCCGCCCGAGAGAATCTTGCCGGAATGCGGCACCACAGCGTTGTGGGCCCGGGCCAGACGAGTGATCGAATCCAGCAGGATCACCACGTCCAGACCGTTTTCGACCAGGCGCCTTGACTTGGCCAGCACCATGTTCGCCACCTGTACATGGCGCTCGGCGGGTTCGTCGAAGGTGGAACTGACTACCTCCCCGTCCACGGACCGCGCCATGTCCGTCACTTCCTCGGGCCGCTCGTCGATCAGCAGCACGATCAGGTGTACTTCCGGATGATTTATGGAGATCGCGTTGGCGATCTTCTGCAGGATCATCGTTTTGCCCGCCCGTGGGGGAGAAACGATCAGACCGCGCTGGCCCTTGCCGATCGGGCTGAGCAGGTTGACCAACCGTGTGGTCATGCCCTTGGGACTATGCTCGAGGTTGAGAATCTCCTCGGGATACAGGGGAGTCAGGTTGTCGAAGAGGGTGACTTTCTTCGCGGTCTCGGGGTCGTTGAAATTGACCGACTCCACCTTCAACAGGGCGAAATAGCGTTCATTGTCCTTCGGCGGACGCACCTGGCCGGAAATGGTATCGCCGGTTTTCAGGTCGAACTTCTTGATCTGGGAAGGCGACAGGTAGATGTCATCGGGGCCGGGCAGATAGTTGAACTTCGCCGAGCGCAGGAAGCCGTATCCTTCGGCCAGTACCTGCAGCACACCTTCGGCATAGATCAAACCGTTCTTTTCGGTCTGTCCCTCTAGAATTTTGAAGATGAGCTCAGACTTGCGTAGGGTGCTGAGCGCCTCGATGTTCATCCCGCGGGCTACCTCCACGAGCTCGTGGATGTTCATCTCCTGAAGTTCCTTGATGTCCATTTTACTCCTCGAACCTGACAGTTGAATAAGGTGATTGTCACAGGCAGCGGGCGTGTCGTGGCAGCCCTGACCGATGGAAAGATTCCCTGAAAATAAGTGTGATGGTTCCCCTGGGTAATCCCCAAGTATCGCGGTGCGGGCTATTGTGCCCTGTATAGATACCACCACTATAGCACAAACCGTGCAAGAAGGCCAAGAACCTGTTCGCTTTTTCCGAAACTTCCTGGCCGCCTGCTACGAACCGGGTGAAAGCTCCTGGTAGGTCTTGTAGTTGGCATCCGAGGCGGGGAAATCGCCCAATTCCAGCTGCGATAGGCTGAGATAGAAGAAACCGTCCGCTGTGGCTGGAAAATTATTGGTCATGGCGATCCCGATTTCAACCGCACGGTTGAAAAGCACCGTGGACTCCTCCGTCAACTGCGTCTTCTTGCCGGGATCGGTTTCGGCCTCGGCCTGGGTCTTGATGTCCTTGCCGTAATTGTAGTACGTACGCAGACGCATCAGCATGGTGTTGTCCGTCGGAATCGTTTCCAGATCGGCGGCCCGGTCCAGCACCGTGATGGCGTCGTCGTACCGCCCGATGTTCTTGGTGGAATACCAGGTCCCCGCGGCCACGAGCATGGCCTTGTTGTCTGCATCGTTGTTGGCGTCGGTGTCGGCTTCGTTCAGGTCCACGACCATTATGTAGAAATCGGCGGCCCGTCCCATATCCCCGTCATCGATAGCCAGGTTGGCGATGTCGATGAGCAGGCCCGTATCGTCGCCGTGTTCAGTCAGCAGCGTATCGAAAATCTGCTTGGCTTCGTCGTTCCGGCCCAGGGCGGCAAGCACGTTGGCCTTGTTCAGCTGAAGCTCAAAGGCTTCGGGGTATTTTTCCAGAACCTGGTTCAGCAACGTCAACGCCTCGTTGAGAAGTTCTTCGCGGTTCTCCGCATAACGATCGTCCTGGGACATCTGCATCTTCATGCGGGCGATGTTCTTGATGGGCGTCATGGAATCCGGATAAGCGGTGAACGCGAGTATCATGTGTCCTTCGGCTTGCTCGAAGTAGTCCTCGTCCCAGTCGAGTTTGGCCTGCCGCACCCGGTTGTTGTAGTTGTAGAGAAGGGACTGCTCGACCTTCTTGGTGAAATTCTCGGCGTCGAGAGATTCTGACCGCCGGTAAGCCTCGTAAGCGGATTTGTAGTTCTTGCTGGCTTCCAGGAAGTCGTCGTTTTCCACGGCTTCTTCGGCCAGATGACTGTAGGCCTCGCCCAAGTAGTAATAGGCGTCGGGTTCATCGTCGCGGTACTCGAATCCTTCGTGGATCACCTTAACGGCCTTGTCGTAGTCCTGCTCATCGATATACAGGATGGCGCTGGTCGTGTGGGCGGATCGACAACCGGCCAATCCCGACAATCCAACCAGAACGAGCAATCCGGCCAACAGGATGATTCGCGCTTTGGTCATGATGAGTCCCCCCTCGGGACAATTCTGGGACATTGGGAAAATCCAGGACATTCGGAACGATCAGAACGATGCCTCATCGGAACAATTTCAACGGATGAAACCCTGACTGGGGTGGGAAACATTTGGCGCACGGAAGGGCCGAACCCCTTCATCGCCTGTAATAAGTAAGAAATCGGGCCCTTTGCTGTCAACCAGGATTATTGGCGGCGCAGCCCTGGCCCGCCCCGCCGGCCGCCGCGTCCGTCCCTGTCGAAGGACAGCATCTCCAGGTAACGCGCCCGCTGGGCGGGATCCAGAACGGCCATTTCCTGAAGTACCGTTTCGGCCACCAGGGAGTCCAGAACCGCCTGCTCCTGTCCCAGCTCGGCGATGGCCCGGCGGATCCGTTCCTGGTCAACCTCGTCGCTTGTCACCAGGGAGTGCAAAAGGTCGCGCTTTTCAGTGATGAGAACCCTTTTCTGCATCAATATGCGCCCGGTTTCCGTGTGGACCTGCTGGAACATTTCCCGCTGCTCGGGACTCAGGTCCAGCATGTGTGTGATACGTTCCATGCGCCTGGTGAACATCTTTCGCCGCGCGGTGGTATCCTGAACCGCCCAGCGGCCTTGGGCCCGGCGGATTTTACCGTCCCGCCCATAAACAGGCGGCCCGTCCGTTCCCCCGCGGTCACCCAGCAGGCGCAGCCCGAGGCCCAGATTCAGACCCAGGGAAATCAAAAGTACCAGCACCCAGCCTTTTTTCATGATCCGTTCCCCTCATCGAGAAGATCCGCGCCCAGCAGGATGTCGTCGAGTCCCGCGGAGGCGCCGCCCCCGAGCCAGCTGGATTCCGACAACCACGTGGCTTCCACAAACCAGGACGAATCGGTCAGGCGGGAATCGGCGCCCGCTTCCCGGTCCGCCCCGATGGGCAGCAGGACCCCCAGCACCAGGCCGGCCGCCACCGCTGCGGTCGCCAGACCGGTCCGGGCCAACCGTCCGGCTCCAAAGAACCACTCCCGTTCGTACGTTTCGGGGCCGAAAGTGCGCGCACGGACAGCCGTCCAGACGCTGCCGGTCGCCGGCGAAGGCGCCCCTGCAGAACCGAGCATCTCCCACATCTCGCGGGCCCGCTCGACCTCGGCCCGGCATGCGGGACATTCGTTCAAATGTTCTTCCACTGCGGCGTTCCGGCCACGGTCCAGTTCTCCGGAGATGTAGGCCTGAATCCTGTTCACGACGTGTTTCATATCAGATCACCTTTTCCGGCCAGATCCACACGCAAGGCAGCCATGGCCCGCTGGATGAGGGATTCGACACCGGGGACCGTGGTGTCCATTACCGTAGCCACTTCTTTGTAGCGCATACCCTGAAAACGATGCAGGGCCAGGGCTTCCCTCTGGCGACCGGGTAGACGGGCCATGGCTGCCCGCACGGCTGCCGTGCGCTGGTTCTGTTCCAGCTCCTCGTGCGGCCCCTGTCCTGCGTCTCCTGTATCGTGGACCACCGGATCGAAACGAACCCAGCGCAGGATCTTGCGCCGCCGCAGACGGCTGCGGGCCAGGTTGCCGGCGATCCTGAAGAGCCAGCTCTTGAACACACCCGCGGCCTGGTAAGAGTCGGCTTTTCTGAACACCTGGACGAAGGTGTCCTGGACCAGGTCCTCGGCCTCCTCGACAGAGCCCAGCATGTGGATAAGAAAGCTCAACACATCCCGTTCCCACCGCTGGACGAGGAGGCGGAAAGCCGCCTCCTCGCCCTCTGCAGTCCGGATCATGAGAGCATCGTCGTCCATGGTTCGAGGCACCTGCAACCGTCCTGTGAGTGGTTCTCATCCCACGCTCTACCACCGACCCCGGGCGCCTTTTCGTTCCATGCCGTAACCCGAGCCGCCCCGGGCGCCGCCGCCACAGGGGCCCATCCCCCGGCCATAGCCCCGACGACCCTCGCCCCCCTGGAATCTCCCGCGCAGCATCAGCATCTTGTCACGCTGCTCGGGTGTCAACTGTTCACGCACTGCCAGCCTGTTCTGCAGGCGATTGGCTTGAATCTCCGTGCGCAGGGCGCCGATCTTTCCGATCAGATCCTGAGCATTTTTTCCTGAGGGATCGTCCTTGAGCATCTCGCCCTGCAGCTCGTTGCGCAGGCGCATCAGTTCCGTGCGCAGTTCCATGTTCTGCTCCTGGCCCTGGGTTTGGATAGCCTCGATGACTGCGATTTGCTCCTCCGAAAGTTCCAGGCGATAGGCCAGCATTTCAAGACGATGGACTGGACCGAATTCGCCGTCACCGAATCCCCATCCATCTCCACGCCCGTACCCCGCCCCGGGCTGTTGGGCCAGGGCCGTTCCGGCGCCCAGCACCATTATCGCGGCCAGGGTCAGGAAAACCTGGGCCCTCATTCCGTTGTTGGTCCGTGTATTCATCGCTTTTCCTCCGTATTTGGGCCGGTCGGCCCGGTAAAAATGGTCTGGTGTCGATGACCTCTTACTCCACCAAACGTGGCGACGGGGAAAAACCAGCGGAGAAATTCCGCACACAACGCGACTCAGTGATTCAGCAGTTCGAGATTTCGCTGTAGGTGGGGGTTGTCGGGCAGGACCTGCAACCCCTGCTCGAAAACGGCCCGGGCTTCCTCACGACGCCCACCCCGGGCCAGGATGATCCCCAGGTCGATATAACCCCGAGGATCCCCGAAGTGGGCGCCGATCAGATCCCGCGCAACTGTCATCGCCTCTGCGGAACGGCCCACCTCGGCCAGCAGCACGGTCCGGTTGTGGAGGGTGTCCGCGTCGCGGGGATGATCCGCCAGGACCGTGCTGGTCAGTTCCAGGGCTTCGGTCAAACGGCCGTCCTCGAGCCACAAAGCCAGGAGGGCCTTGTTGATCTCCAGATTCCGGAACGTGACGAGAGCCCCTTCCGCCAGGATCCCGGCGGCTTCCTCGCGCTGCCCGCGTTCGACCAGGAGGGCGGCCAGCCCCAGCCAGGGAGCCGGACCGGCGGCCTTGCCCGCCAATGATTCCCGGTAAAGATTTTCCGCGATTTCCCGGGCCGTGGCGGAATCTTCTGCATCTTCCGCAACTGCGATCTCGGCCCAACGGCGCGCCTCGTTGGCCTGGGCTTGTGCCCGCCACATGGCCCGCGTGCCACCCAGACCCCAGGGCACCGTGAGCAGCACAGCCAGGATGGAAACGAGTACTGCCCGCCGATTTTTCCGCAATATTTCAACCGCCCCGACCACCGCCAGAAGACAGAGAACGGGCACCAGGGCCAGGCGGTACCGCGACACCACGAAGAAGAAACTCTGGCCAGCCACCAGGACGATCAAGGCAGAGGTCAACCACCGGACCCGGGTGTCCCGCCACCGCCCGGCCATTCCCCCCAAGCCAAGAGCCACGATCAGGGCAAAGGGGACCGGCAGCCATGCCAATACCGGCGCCGCCTTTCGCCAGCCCGCCAGGGGCGTCAACTGGTCGATTTCCCAACCCTGCAGATGGAGCCAGACCTTCTTGAGCCAGAGGCCGGCGGTCCGCGGGGGATTTTCCGCCATGGCGCGCCGGGCTTCCCGACTCCAGATCCGGTCGGCGTCAGCCAGCGTGGGCGCCGGGCCTCCCCATCTATCACCCAGGTATTGCCGGCCCGCAGGATCGTGACGCCAGTCCCCCGGCACGACCGCCACATAGAATCCATTGGCATCGGGCCCGTTTCCGATGAAGAGGTTCACCCCCGCGTTGAGGGTGGGGCCCGTCAACCACCCGGCGATCCTGCTGTTGTGGATGACCGCAGGGGCAAGCACCATCGAGACGGCGGCCAGCACCAGTAGTGCCCGGCCGAGGTGGACCTGCCGCCCGGACGAATTCCCGGCCGGCTGCCCGGCCACCAGTACCACGGCCGGAACCAGCAGCACAAGAGCGGTGCCCCGCAGCAATCCCGCCAACCCGACAACCGCCCCCAGGGCAAACGGCAGGAAGAGGCTACGGCCGCTCATCCTGTCCTCTCCGCCACGATCCGCCAGCCGGGTCATCAGATAGACCACCATGGTGACCAAAAGGACGAGGGGCAGTTCCAGCAGGATGGACACGGAGTAGACAGCGGCGGGTCGATACAGGGCGAACAGAATCGCCGGCAGCCAGACAACCAGGTCATTTTTCCAGCCTGGCTCCATCTCCCGGCCCAGAACACGTCCGGCGGTCAGCCGCAGCAGGATCAGGATTCCCAGCCAGCAGGCGATCTGGAAGATGCGGATCCCTCTCAGTTGATCCGGGGAAAATACCCGGCTGTCGGGCACGCCGTCTCCGCTGCCGACCAGGGCAATCAGCAGCGGGTACAAGGGAGACACGAAAAATGGTTCCGCGGGCGGAAAGGAGTCCTTGGTCCAGACGACCGCCTGATCCAGATAGTAGACCTCGTCCAGAATGGGCACCCGACCAAAGACGGACTCTTCGGCCTGGCCCAGAAACACCACCCAGAAAAAAAGAGCGGCCAGGAACACGGACAAGGGCCAGATCCATCCGCCTGAACCTTTCATCACACGCTGAACCTGATTTCCAGGATGTCCCCATCCTGGACCGCATAGCTCTTTCCCTCGAGCCGCACCTTGTTGGCCCGCTTGGCGGCGGCCATGGAGCCGGCTGCAATCAGGTCGTCGTAGGCCGTAACCTCGGCGCGGATGAATCCGCGTTGAAGATCCGAATGGATGACCCCCGCGGCCACCGGAGCGGTGGATTCCTTGCGCACCGCCCAGGCGCGGCACTCGTCCTCGCCGACGGTGAAGAAGCTTTGGAGATCGAGAGCGCCGTAGGACGCCCGGATCATCTGGTACAGGGCGGGTTCGGTGATGCCCAGATCAGCCAGGAATTCGGCCGCCTCGGCAGTGTCCAGTTCGGCGAGCTCCTCCTCCACGCGGGCACACAAGGCCACCGTTTCCGCACCATCGGCCTTGGCCGCAGCTATGACCTCGGCCGGGGCCTCTGCGCCTTCAGCGTGATTCAGGACCACTATCATGGGCTTGAGGGTCAGGAAGGCGTAACCAGAGGAGAGCTTGACCTCATCCGGATTGAGGTCGAGATCCCGCAAGGGCAGGTCGTTTTCCAGCTGATCCCGAAACCGTTCCATCATGGGCGGTTCCAGGGGATTGGCCACCTTGCCCATCCTGGTTTTATCCTTGGCCAGTCGTTCCAGTCGATTTTCCACGATCTGAAGATCGGCCAGGGCCAGCTCGAGGGTCATGGTCTCCAGTTCCCCGGCAGGGTCCGGCGTACCGTAGCCGCCGTCGAAGCAGCGGATGACCTGGGCCAGGGCATCCACTTTGCGACCGTGTTCGAGGAACCTGGTGGCTTCACGGCCGCCGCCGGCTGACGGGCCGGCCTGAAAACCCGGAATGTCCACCCACTCCACCGTGGCGTGAACTGTGCGCTTGGGGTGAAACATCCCGGTCAGGCGCTCGAGCCTGGGGTCGGGCACGCGACCCACGGCCAGATGAGGATCCACTCCGCCCTGGCCGGTGGGTAGTCCCGCACCCGTGATCACGTTGTAAAGGGTGGTCTTGCCGGTGAACTTCACCCCGATGATTCCGATCTGCACGTCTGCCTCCCGTAAAACGAACCACTGATCAGATGATCAGAACATACCCCGACCCGCAGGAGTAGAAAAATCAATTCCGG
>CBDUYZ010000095.1:0-8661 GCA_965371575.1 uncultured bacterium | reverse complement strand
TCCTACCCCGCAACTGGAAGTTCCTTGCCGGGGCCGGCCGAACCAAGGCACTGCACAAGGGCGTCGCCGAGGCCCAGGCTTTCTCAGCCGGTTGCCTGTTTGCGCGGCACCTGGTCAACCTGCCGCCCAACATCCTTACGCCGAAGGAACTGGCTGCCCGGGCCCGCCGCATGGCCCGCGCCGAGGGTCTGACCTGCAGGATCCTGAATGTCGCCCGGATGAAAAAGCTCAACATGGGTGGCATCCTGGGTGTGGGGCAGGGAAGCCGCCAGGAACCCCTGCTGATCGACCTGGCATACCGGGTGCCAGGCGCCGCCGGCCGGCAAGCCCCGTCGATAGCCCTGGTGGGCAAGGGCGTCACCTTCGATTCGGGCGGCATTTCGCTGAAGCCCGGTGCTGGTATGGAACTCATGAAGAGCGATATGGGCGGGGCGGCCGCTGTCCTGGGCGCCGCGCTCATCGCCGCCCGCCTCAAGCTACCGGTCAATCTGCGCGTGATCATACCGACGGCCGAGAACATGCCTGACGGTCTGGCGGTAAAGCCATCCGACGTCATCACCATGGCCAGCGGAAAGACGGTCGAGGTCCTGAACACGGACGCCGAGGGCCGGCTGATCCTGGCCGATGCCCTGTGGTACGCTGGTCGGGGCAAACCAGATTTCATCATCGATGCCGCCACCCTGACCGGCGCTTGTGTGATAGCCCTGGGCAACCATTTCGCCGGCCTCATGTCCAACAGCAGTACTTTGATCGATGCCCTCAAGCAGGCCGGTGGAGAAACATTCGAGCGGGTCTGGCACCTGCCCCTGGTGGACGAGCACAGGAAAGAGGTTGAGGGAACCTGGAGCGATCTGCAGAATCTCGGCAAGGGGCGGGAAGGTGGAGCCCTGTCTGCGGCGGCCTTCTTGGCTCATTTCGTCGACGATGAGATGCCCTGGGCTCACCTGGACATCGCCGGGCCGTCCTGGTCGAACAGCGCCCGTGCCACCGGGCCCAAGGGAGCCACCGGCTTCGGGGCGCGGCTGATAGCCAGGGCTGTGCAGATCCTTGCTTCATGACGGAGCCGGGATCCCGGTTTTCACCGGGGAAAGACCGGGGGGAGGTTAAGATTTGAGCACGGATCCCCTGATCGGTCCGTCCGGCGGTCCCGAACGTGAAGTGATGACCGTCCGGCAGGTCAACGAGGAAATCTCGGCCGCCATCGAGAGGGCCTTCCCACAGGTTGTGTGGGTGAGAGGCGAGGTCCAGCGGTTGCCACAGGATGCGGCCCACCGCACCCACGTCTATTTTGAACTCCATGAAACAGGAGGCAGCGGCGCAGCCGAGTACCAGATCTCCACCTCCCTGATGAGCTGGGACCGGCAGCGCTTCGGCCTCGGCCGCTACCTCGACGGCACCGACCCTGATTTCCAGATCGCGAACAAGATGGAAGTCTGCCTCGAATGCAAGGTCGACTTCTACGCCAAATTCGGGAAGATGAGCCTGAAGGTCGTGGGGGTGGACAAGAACTTCGCCCTGGGTCGGCTCGAGGCCAGGCGGCGGGAAATTCTGGCCTACCTGAAACAGGAAAGCATGCTCGAGAAGAATGCGGGCGTTCCCCTGCCCGAGTTGCCTCTGAACATCGGGCTCATCACGTCGCCCGGCAGCGCCGCGGAACGGGATTTCATGACCGGTCTTGAGGCCAGCCCCTGGGCCTTCCGGGTCCAGCTACGGGGCGCCCGTATGCAGGGAGAGCAGTTGCAGCCCGAGGTGATTCGGGCGCTCGCCGAACATGTCGCAGCCCGAGTCGATGTAATCGTCATCACCCGGGGTGGCGGGTCACGTGCGGACCTGTCCTGGTTCGACCAGCGTGACCTGGCGGTGGCCATCGCCGAATGCCCCCTGCCGGTGATCACGGCCATCGGACACGAGGTCGACACGGCCATCGCGGATCTGGTGGCCCATCACGCCTGCAAGACGCCGACGGCGGCCGCCGAATTTCTGGTGGAAAGGGTGGACGAGGTTTCCGCCAGGCTGAAAAGCGCGACCGAGCGCCTGGTGTCCGCGGCGGGGAATCTACTGTCGGTGTCCCGCGACCGGATCGATCAAACGGAGCGGTTGCAAAGGGCGGCCGAAGGGGTCTGTCTCAGGGCCTGGGTTCGCTATCAGGCCACGGCTGGCCGGATGCAGGACCGGGTGTCCCGCAGCCTCGCGACTAGGCGCGGTGTTCTGACCGAACTGAGGGCCAGGACTGGCACCGCGGCGGTGACCGGGATTTCCCACGCCCGGGAGGTGCTGGGCGGGTTGCGGGTCGGAATTTCCGGTGTCGCGGTGGCCCGTATGGCCGGGGCGCACCGGGAGCAGGCGGCTCTGGCTGGCAGGTTGGTCCGCGAAGCGCTGCGGCCGGTGGTCGTCCAGGGCACCCGGCTGGAAGGCCTGGCGACCCAGTCACGGCTGCTGGATCCGGCCCTTCTGGCGGCCCGCGGCTTCACCATCACCCTCGACGAGCAGGGACGGGCCGTGACGAAGGCCGCGGCCCTCAGTGCGGGAGACATCATAGACACGCGGTTCAGCGACGGGCTGGTCCGCAGCATCGTACAACCGGGGCATGAGACCGCCGGCGGTGGGACATCCTCGAAACAAGGAAAAGGAAAACGAAGTGGCGGAAAAAAAATCAAATCCCAAAAGGACACCGGCCAAGAAACTCTCTTTCGGTGAAGCGGTCCGCGAAGTCGAGCAGATCCTGGCCGGTCTCGAGCAGGACGAAGTCGACATCGACCGCTTGAGCGAGGAAGTCAGGCGGGCGGTGGAACTGATCCAGGTCTGCCGGGAAAAACTGGAAAGGACGGACACCGAGGTGCGCGAATTGGTGGCGGGACTTCAGCAGCCGGGACCGGAAGACGAATCCGCGGATGGTTCCGGTGAGAATCTGCCCTTCTGATGGAATTCCTCATAAAGGTCCGTGATCTGACCAAGGACTACCGCCTCATCAGGAAACGCGAGGGAGTCACCGGCGGGCTGGTCGATCTGGTGAGGCCGCGGCATGAAACCCTCCGGGCGGTGGACAGCGTGTCGTTCGAGATTCCGGCTGGGCAGATGGTCGGTTACATCGGGGCCAACGGGGCGGGAAAATCAACGACCATCAAAATGCTTACAGGCATCCTGACACCGACCTCGGGCAGCGCTACCGTGGGTGGTTTGGTGCCCTGGAAGCAGCGTCTGCAGTACACCCGTCACATCGGGGTCGTCTTCGGGCAGCGGACCCAGCTGTGGTGGGATCTGGCCGTGGTCGAATCGTTCCGGCTCTTGAAGAAGATCTACGAGGTGGACGACGCCACCTACGACCGGCAGTTGAAAATCTTCGACGACCTCCTTCAGGTCGGGCAATTGCTGCACCAGCCGGTGCGCAAGCTGTCGCTCGGCCAACGCATGCGTTGCGACCTGGCTGCGGCGCTGCTGCACCGCCCCCGTGTGCTGTTCCTCGATGAGCCCACCATCGGTTTGGATGTGCTGGCCAAGGAGAACGTGCGGGTATTCCTCCGTGAGATTTGCGAGCGCGACGGCGTGACCGTGATCCTGACCACCCACGATCTGGGAGATATCGAGCAACTGTGCCGGCGCGTGATCATCATCGATAAGGGCCGGGTGCATTTCGATGGAGAGCTGGACGACCTGCGGCGCCGGGTGGGCCGTCGGGTGCGCATGACGCTGGAGCTCCGCGAAAGCGCCACCAGCGAGGAACTGTCCGCGAGCACGGCGGGGCTGCCCGTGACATGGGAAAAGGGGGAGGGCCTGAGGCATCACGCGGAGTTCAACCGTGCCGAGGTCAAGGGCGCCGAAGTTATCAAGAGGCTGGTCAACGAGCGCCACGTGTCTGATCTGCACATGGCCGAGACGGGCATCGAAGAAGTCGTCCGCGAAATCTACCGCAAGAGCGGTCAGGAAGCCTCGTGAACAACGTTCTGAACACGGCGATTCTCGAACCCTGGCGGCGCACGCCAATCGCTTCGGTGGGCTTGTACTGCCATTTCATCCGCCTGGCCTTCCTGAAGTTCCTGGCCTACCGCCTGCGCTACTACACCGGCGTGGTGAGCTACACGATCTTCGTGTCGGGTCACTATTATCTCTATACCGCCCTGTTCGCCAGCCGGGTGGCCGATAGCGGAAACGCCACCATCGGCGGCCTGAGCATCGGCGAGATGATCACCTATGTGGCGATCAGCTGGATCGGCCGCAGTTTCTATTTCAACAACATTGCCCGCGACCTGATGCACATGATCACCGAGGGCGAGATAGCCATGCAGCTGATCAAACCCTTCCACGTGCAGACGGTGATGATGTTCGAGGCAGTCGGCGAATCGGGTTTTCGTCTGCTCATGTTCACTCTGCCGATCATGGTGGTGGTCGTGCCGCTGTTCGACATCGGCCGTCCGCCGGAGGCGGCCCTGTATTTCTGGACATTCCTCAGTTTCTGTCTGGCTTTGGTCATCTACAGCCAGGTCAACTTCCTGCTGGGTTGCCTGGCGTTCTACATGAAGAACATCCAGGGCGTATTGCGGGCCAAGATGGTGAGCATGGATTTCCTGACCGGGGTCGTGGTGCCCTTCACCTTTTTCCCCGACTGGTTCCAGCGCGTGGTGGAATGGCTGCCCTTCCAGGGAATCAGCTACATTCCGGTGACCATCTACCTGGGGAAGCGGCCGGGGGAAGAACTCTACCTGGCAGTGCTCCTCCAGCTGGCCTGGGCGGTGGCGCTGTTCGCGGCCGGTCGACTTGTCTGGCGCTTTTCCGTCCGCCGCGTAGTAGTGCAGGGGGGGTGAGATGACCGGGAACGAAACCAATTGGAGCAGGATTCCCCGGCGTGGCGTCGTAGCTGGAATCTTATGGCAGACAAGGATTTTCGGCGCTTACTTCGCGCAGTTTGTTAAAATGCGGCTGGCCTATCGGATGGATTTTTTCGTGGACACCCTGGCTGTCTCCTTCAGTATGGTGATCCAGCTGGCGGTGCTGTCGACTTTGTTCAGCAAGGTGCAGTCCCTGGATGGGTGGTCCTTCGAGCAGGTCCTGTTCATCTATGCCTTCAGCCTGCTGCCCCTGGGCCTGTTCAACCTGGTCAGCGTCAACCTGTACCGCTTCAGCGACCAGTACATCATCCAGGGCAAGTTCGACCGGGTGCTGTTGCGGCCGGTGAGTACCCTGGCCCAAGTGATCTTCGAGTCCTTCAACGTGGCGGGCCTCAACGAGATTCTGCTCGGGAGCGTGTTGATGGCCTATGCGGGTGTGAAACTCGGGCTCGATTTCGGTGTACAAGAAATCCTGATGCTGGCGATCATGGCGCCGTCGGCGGCGCTGGTCTACATGGGCGTGTTCCTGGCCCTCACCTCGGTGTCGTTCTGGCACGAGGACAGGATGGGACTGGCGCCCCCGGTCTACAACATCATCCGGTTCAGCAGGTATCCGATCACGATCTACAGCCTGCCTATCCGGATTTTTCTGACATTCGTGCTGCCGTTCGCCTGGGTGGCCTTTTTTCCGGCTACCTGGTTTCTCGGCAGCGAGGAGTTCAGTCGCTTGGCCCTGCTGACTCCCCTGGTGGGTCTGGTGGTGTTCGGCGGGTCGCTCCTGATCTGGCGGCGTGGCGTACACAACTACGCCAGCACTGGAAGTTGAGGCGGGAATAGCCCGCGGATTCGAGAGGAAGATCGATGAATGACAAAGTCCTGGTTCTGCGACGATTCGCCCTGACTGCGGCCCTGCTGGCAGCGTTTCTGCTACCCGCTGCCGCTGACGCCTCGGGTTGGTCCGGGATCAACGGTCTAATCCGCTTTTCCTTCGCCGAGGGCGATTCCCTGGTCACCGTGCTGCGCACCGGGGAGCCTGCAAACGGGGTGACTACCTTCGACCTGTATGCCTGGCTGACGGACGTCGATCCGGTGGCCTACGACGGGGAGGCTTTTCTCCACGTGGCCTGTGTGGAATTCAAGCTGTCCATTACGGGCGCCGAGGTGTTCATCCTGGAGCAGGATTTTCCTTCGCAGGGGCTGAATATGGGGAAGGAAATGGGCCATGTCATGGTCGCTCTGGAGCAGGGGGAGAGGATCCGTGACGGGAAGGTCTTGCTTGCCCGGTGGAAGATCATGATCCAGGGGCGGCCCGAAAATGTCAGGTTCGACCTGGATCCCACGTGGTTGACGTCCTGCAGGAAAGACGATGGCTGTGCGGAGAGTGAACCATCGGCCCTGTACCTGGGCAACGTGAACAGCAAGCTGGTGGGAAAAATGTTTGGCGCAGGGTACGTTCCATCGTGGCTCAATCCCGTGGGTGAACCCGATCAGACCCCGGTCACCGGCAAGGGGACCTGGCGCGACGTGGGTATTTTCGAGGAACAGTGAACAGACCGCCGACCTTAGCCCGGATTATTCTGCTCGCTACGCTGGGAGCGTAGCGAGCAGAATAATCCGGGTTAGGCGCAGACCTCGATCAGGACCCCGCCGCCCGATTTGGGGTGCAAAAAGGCGATCTGCTTGCCGCCGGCTCCGGTGCGCGGCTCCTGGTCGATGAGTTTCAAGCCGGCCTCCCGGCATCGGTTCAGCAGTGTGGGGATGTGTTCCGCCGCCACCGCTATGTGGTGCAGCCCCGGCCCTCTGCGGGCGATGAAGGCGGCGATGGCGCCTTCGTCCGACAGGGGGGCCAGCAGTTCCACGTGACCCAGGGCCCCGGAGCGGTCCAGCTTGAGGAAGGCCACCTTCACATTCTCCTGGGGCACCTCCTCGATCCTTTCCAGTTCCAGTCCCAGCAGGTCCCGGTACAGGGCGAGGCCCTCGTTCAGGTCCGCGACGGCGATTCCGATGTGATCCACGTAACCCGCGGCGCCGGGGGGCAGCAATCCGGCGGGATCGGTGAGGTCGGCGCTCATGGGTCATCCTCCGGGGAAATGGGGTGCCTCTTGCGATCATCCCTTCAATTATAGGGGAATTTGACGGAAATGAAATCACCCCCTGGGATTTTTGGATAGGACCCGGTTGCATCGTTGGTTATCATGGCTCGATATCCAAACCCCGAGGAGGCTCCGATGGATCCGCGCATTACACAACTGGCCGAACAGCTCATCACCTACAGCGTCAAACTCCAGCCCGGCGAGAAGATCTACATCGAGATCAAGGGTCTCGAGGCGATGGAATTGGGCCAGGAGCTGGTGCGCGTGGCAACCGTGCACGGGGGCGTGCCGTTCTGGTACTACAACGACGAGACGCTCAGCCGCGGGTTCATCAACAATGCCGATCAAGGGCAGTTCGCCTCCTGGGGCGAGTTCCACAAGCCGATCATGGAGGCGGTGGACGCCTACATCGGCGTGCGGGGCAGCTCCAATCCCTTCGACCTCGCCGACGTGGATGCAGACCGCATGAAGTGGCACGACAAGGCGTACTGGGGCGAGGTGCACATTCCCATCCGCCTGAAGAAGAAGTGGTGTGTACTGCGTTATCCCAATCCCGCCATGGCTCAGGCGGCCGAGCGCTCCACCGAGGATTTCGCGGACTTCTACTTCAAGGTCTGCACCCTGGACTACGCCAGGATGAGCAAGGCCATGGACCCGCTGCACACCCTGCTGGAAAAGACGGACAAGGTCGAGATCAAGGGGCCGGGCACCGACCTGAGCTTCAGCATCAAGGGCCTGCCCGCGGTCAAATGCGACGGGGGCCGCAACATTCCCGACGGCGAGGTCTACACCGCGCCGGTGAAGGACAGCGTCAACGGGGTCATCCAATACAACACCAAGACCCGGCAGGGCGGCGTGGTGCTGGACAACATCCGTTTCGAGGTCAAGGACGGCAAGATCATTCAGGCCACCTGTGACGGTGACCAAGCCAAGCTCGAAGACGCCCTGGACATCGACGAGGGCGCCCGCTACTTCGGGGAGTTCGCCCTGGGCGTGAATCCCTATATCACCAGTCCCATGCTCGATACTTTATTCGACGAGAAGATCAGCGGCAGCTTTCACCTGACCCCCGGCAATGCCTACGAAGCCGCCTTCAACGGCAACAAGTCGGCGCAGCACTGGGACATCGTGTTGATCCAGACCACTCAGTGGGGCGGTGGGGAGATCTGGTTCGACGGCACCTTGGTCCGCAAGGACGGCCTGTTCGTCGTGCCGGAGCTGGCAGGTCTCAATCCGGACAAGCTCAAGTAGATATTCCAACGGGGATTCGTATGTCTTATTTCAAGTCCTGGAAATGTGCGTGGGCGGGCATCCTGGTCCTGGTCTTCTTGTGGTCGGTCCCGTCAGTGTCCGCAGTGGAGACCGGCCCGGTGGAGCGGAAGTGGGGCCTGGGCTGGGACAGCGGGCTGACCGTCAGGCTCTGGCTCGGTGGGGTCTGGGAACTGGCCGTGGCCGCGGGGCCCGACGATTACCTCGGGAATTCGGAAGACCATTATTACGACACCGGCTATCCTCCCAGCTGGGAAGAGCGGGAAGAATACAATGATTCCGAGGACCGGATCGAATCAGGCTTTGTCAGGTTTCAGGCCGGCCGTCTCATCTCCCGGCGCGGCCCCTTGGCCTTGGTTGGTTATTCCGGGTTGCAGTACGGATGGACCGATGATCGATACTCCTCTTCAAGGGTCTCTGTCGATGACCCCGTCGTGACCTCCACCCGAACCACTGATTTCGACATATCCACCTGG
>CBDUYZ010000094.1:0-8705 GCA_965371575.1 uncultured bacterium | reverse complement strand
ATGGAATCCTTGTGGACATCGAGACCGACGAAAAGTTTTGTGGTAGACTGTGACATGGCTGACCTCCCGGTGTGTGTGATGGTTTATAGCTCCACACATGTGGCACTAGCCTTCACAGGCTAACCCACGATAAAGCCGGGGGTCAGCCGCTAGCGGGGAAGTCATTATGTCTAGTTCGTGATGAAAATGCAGGTAATCCGCCATGCGCGGCAGGTCAACCGGTTCTATTCCAGAACTTGATCACATGGCCACGCAGCGCCTCGCGGGATTCATCGCTGAGAGATGCAAGGCGATGATTGAGATCCAGCATATCTTTATGGACTGCGGTGATAAAACGACAATCCGCGTACCAGTCCCGACCGTCGAGACCGGGCGGATCGTCAAGATAAAATGCGTGAAAAAGCCGCCGTGATCGCAGATGCCCAAGGTTGTCCTGGTTGATACTATCAACTGCGGATCGCACCACAGCCAAAAGTGCGATTTCATTGTTCGGCTTCGCGATGTCGCACTCGTGAGACAACAGCATTGCCGGGCTGTTCGGGTGCCCGAACGTATCGCCGCCTGGCAGGTGAACGGCGAACGGGATTCTCGTGAAGATATCGCCTTGAAGAGGGATGTCTCCCCGCGTGTCCACGAACACCTATTTCCACCCTTCCGGCCAACCCGGCTCGGGATCGACAACCTCTTCATTGACTATGTGGCGTTTGGAAATGGCACGCAGATCCTCAAGGCTTACCTCTCCGTCCGTATCCGGCTCTTGATAGAGGATATGGGTAGTGGGGAATTCGACAAAAATGTAATAGGTCTCCGATAACGTTGCTCTGATTTCCTGACCGTCGTTCAGGACAATGTCCGACTTTAACGGCACAAGCTCCGGCTGCGGAAAACTGATCCGGCCTTCGCGCGGTTCCATCAGCTCAATCGTCATTTTATTGCCCCTCCCTAGGCGTATCATCATCCGAGATGTGATTCACCCGAAAGTCACGTTCGCTTAGAAGCTCATTGCCTGACATTACACGAAAATGGTAGAGACCCGGTCTAGGGACCGGAACCCCATTAAATTTGAAGACGAGATCAACAATCGTGTTTGGATCCTTGAATCGGAATTCCGCCTGTTCGAGACGCAATATTGGTTTCGATTCCTCAGTGACATCTTCGGCGTGCACCAGTTCAAGCCGGATCGGGGCTACCCCTTGCCCAGTCATCGCAATGAAAACTACAAGTTGGGTATGAATCGACGGAAAATTCTGGGCGTGGATGTTATTGAACAGACCGATCAGCGACTTTTTACGAGTGGTCAGATCTTCAATGACCTCATCACACACGACCAAAGCGAGAACAGTTGGTTTGATATAATCAGCAGACATTCCCTAGCACCACTCCTTTAGACTGTTTCACATTATACGGTAATCATAGCACGACAGTTCCCCGGACAGAAGCAAATTTCGGTACATTGTCGCACAATGTGTGTGTTCTCCACTAGTTAACTCATTGATCGCGGCATCGGTCAAAACGCAAGCATGGCTTACTCGGCTCCGGCTGTAGGAATACCAGATCTCGTGAGACAGTCCATGCTATTCTGCTTGGCCTGACTTGGGAGGTTACCATATGTCCTCAAAACAACGTGAAATCAATCGTCGTATGCGAATTCTTAAGTATGCGGAAGATAATGGAAATGTCTGCCAGACCTGACGCTATTTTGGTATTGGGCAAGCTACATATCGGTCACATGGCGTGACTCCTCAGATAACAGAGAACCCCGGCGGTCACAAGACCACCCGGGGCTCTTTTGCGTTGGTTGGAACGTCAACGATCAGCGGTTCAAAAGCAATTTCTGCGTCCAGTACTGTCCGTCCACGCTCAGCCGGGCGAAGTAGACGCCCGAGGGTACGGCGCGGCCTGCTGCGTCTGCTCCGTTCCAGAGGAAGTGGTTATCGCCGGCACTCAGGGTGCCATCGTGCAGAAGGGCGACCCGCTGGCCCCGCAGGTCGAACACGGCCAGGCGCCCGGTGGCGGATTCGGGCAGCCGGAAGGACAACTCGGTGAGGGGATTGAACGGGTTTGGCACGGCGCTCAGCCCGACATCATCGTGCCCGACGGGTCCCTTGTGCCCTGGCCCCTCTTCTTCCTCGCCGAAGAAGATCGTTGGATTGTCCAGCCCGATGTCCCACATCTGGAAGATGTAGAAATACTCAGGATCGGCGATGAAGAAGCCGACCCGATCCACGTTCTGGATCACTGTGTTCCAAACCTCGTCCTCGTCCAGTTCCGATCCCCACCAGACTTCCCAGCCGTTGGGCAGTTCATCGCTGTAGGAGGGTACCTCGTAAGAGTAGTTGGTCCAGACCTGGGTGTTGAACATACGGCCCTTGTTGTAGACACGCAGGTCGTCGGTATAGTCGTCGGGGGTCCCGTTGGTGTAGTGCAGGATCAAGGTGACGGGCCGCTGCAAGGCGCTGAAATCGACGTGGTTCAAAAGCAGGTCGGCCGACAGACCGACGACTCCCATCTCCCGGTAGTCGCCCAGGAAGGTCGTGTCCGCTCCCCAGCCGGTGCGGGCGTGCGGGCCGATGGTGTCCAGGTAGTCGTTGTTCAGGTAGTCGTCGGGATTGCCGCCTCTGTGCAAAATATTGTCGTAGCTGTTGCCGAAGGTCCATTCTCCGTCGTTCTCGTCGTTGAAGGTGACGGTGAAGCTGGATTCGTACTTGAAAGGAGAATCCAGATCCTGGGCGAAGGCGACAGGTGATACCGCCAGCAAGATTACGGCGGCCAGGGTTAGGGTGGGCCCGATGGCACACGCCGGGCGCTGGATTTGCAGCATTTCGATCTCCTGGAACGGGTTAGAAAGCGATAGGGCGGAATTCAAGCCACAATTTTAGATGTTGAGGGTAATTTTGTCCAGAAAACGAATCTTTGCCGAAAAATTGTTGAGAATGGGGTTCGGCCAGACTAGCATTTTCTCGCTGGGCTGATACCAGCGGACATGGCATTGGCCGTGGTTTTACTCCATCAGGCTGCAAATAGCCCCCCGCAGCTCAGCGCTCTGAGGACCACAAGCCATATCACGGTGGATATGTCTGAACCACGTCCGCTGTCTCTTGGCATACTGCCGCGTAACGAGTGTGATGGCCGCGGTCAACTCATCCCGCGGCAGGTCACTCTGCAGAAACCGAACGATCTCCCGGTACCCGATGCTCAGCAAACCGGGACTGTCCGCGGGATGTTCGGCCAGGGCCGCCTCGGTCTCCTGGATCCACCCCGCCTCCAGCATCGATTCGGTACGCCGGGCGATGCGCTGGTCCAGCTCGTCAACGGGTCTCTCCAGTACGAAGGTCGCAAATTCCAGCCCCAGGGCAGGGTCGGGTTTCTGCTCTGCTCGCAAAGCACTCATGGTTTGCCCGGATATCTCGAAAATCTCCAGTGCCCGTTGACCGCGGTAGCGGTCGTTGACGTGGATGCGGGCGCAGGATTCCGGATCCGCTTTTTCAAGCCGGGAACGCACCTGCGAATCGGTCAAGGGATCCAGGGTGGCCCGCACTTCGGCCAGCCGTGCGGCCGAACTGCCGGGAATCTGCATGAATCCCTCGCGCAGGGCGGTCAGATACATGCCGGCGCCGCCGACAAGAACAGGTACTCCCCCACGTCCGACGATTTCCTGGTAGACCCGCTCGAAATCATTCCGGAACCGGATGGCGTCGTACTTATTGGCGGGGGAAACGAAATCGATCAGGTGATGGGGGCAAATCGCGAGTTCATCGGCGGTCGGCTGGGCAGTGCCGATGCGCAACCCGTGGTAGATCTGCCTGCTGTCCAGGCTGATGATCTCGATGGGGTAACGATCAGCCAGGGAAGTGATCAGTCCGGTCTTGCCGACGGCCGTCGGCCCCACGATCACCGGGCCCCGCCGACCCGCCAAAGGCCCCCCGGGGGGCCCAGCAGCAGGGTCGGAATTGCGGGAGGCGGTCATCTCAACTCCGCCCAAACCTTTTCTCCAGTTCCTTCAAGGTGAACTGGATCAGGGTGGGCCGTCCGTGAGGACACGACAGGGGCGTGTCGGTGGCGAACAGCTGGTCCACCAGGTTCTGCATTTCCGGCACGGTCAGCGGCTCTCCGGCACGCACGGCGGCGTGGCAGGCGTAGCTGGCCAGCAGGTCGACCTGATTCTCCTGGCTGGGCTTGTCGTCCCAGGCCAGGTCGTCGAGCATGTCCAGGAGCAGGCGCCCCTCGTTCCAGTTCTTCAGGCTGGCGGGAATTCCCTGCACCAGGATGCTCTGTCCGCCGAAGGGCTCGATCGTAAAACCCATCGCCTTCATCTGGTCGGCGTGGGTCTGCCAGGCCTGGACCTGGCCCGGCGTCAGTTCGAGATGGGCGGGGAACAGCAGCTGCTGGGTCGGCACGCCCGCGGTCTCGCCGATTTCTTCCAACGCCCGCTTGGCCTCGTTGTACAGGATGCGCTCGTGGCTGTTGTGCTGATCGATCAGCACCAGGCCGCCGCGAATCTGGGTGACTATGTAGGTGCGGTGGAGTTGCCAGAAGGGGGCTGAATGTAGGGGAGCATCCGACGCACCGTACAGCGCTCCGCCGAAGACGTCGCTGTCTTCTGCACCGGCCGGGGACGGTCGCAGTGCGGACGCCCCGAAAAGTTCACCTTGGCCGGCAGGCACGCCCTTGAATTCGAATCCTGCCGAGGCGCCGCGCTGGAAATAGCGGCGCAGGTAATCGTCCTGGGCACCAGCGATGCGTTCGGAGGCTTCCGTGGCGATCCCAACTGCGCTGTCGTCCGTCCAGGGCCGCAATTCATCGGCTTTCTTCAGGCTCAGCCCCTCGCGGAGGGCATTCTTGAGCATCCCGAAGATTTCGCGCTCCTGCAACAGACGCACCTGGGTCTTGGCCGGATGAACGTTGACGTCGACCTCGCCATGGGGAACCTGCAGGAAAACGATGACCACGGGGTGGCGTCCAGAGGGTACGACCTCCCGGTAGGCCTGGGCGATGGCCTGGGACAGCGCGGGGCTTTGCACAGGCCGACGATTGATGAAGATGAACTGCTGTTCGCGGTTGCCGCGGGTCCAGGTGGGCCGTGAGGCCAGGCCGCCGATGCTGAAACCGCCCTTCTCCATCTCGAACCTGGCCAGGTGATCCAGCACTGATGAACCCAGCAGGTCGCGGGCCCGGTCCGTCAGGGAGTCCGCGGGCCGCAGATCCATGGCTACGTCGGAGCCTGACTTGACGATCCAACGGATGTCCTGGTGTGCCAGGGCCAGCTGGGTCATCAGCGTCATGACGGCCCGCTTTTCCGCCTGAGACGACTTCATGTACTTTCGCCGGGCGGGCACATTGTAGAACAGGTCGCGGACGGTGATGGTCGACCCGGGGTTGCGCGGCGCGGGTTCGCGGCGTGTGATTTCGCCGCCGGAGATCTCGATCAGACCACCCAATTCCTCGTCTGCCACCCGGCTGATGCAGCGGATCTGGCTGACCGAGGCGATGCTGGCCAGTGCCTCGCCGCGGAACCCGAAACTGGCGACCTGCATGATGTCCACCGCGGTGGCGATCTTGCTGGTGGCGTGGCGTTCGAAGGCCAAGGGCAGGTCGCGGAAAGCGATGCCGTGGCCGTCGTCCTCCACGGACAGAAAGGACAGGCCGCCTTCCTCCAGGGAGATGGTGATCTGACGGGCGCCCGCGTCCAGGGCGTTTTCCACCAGTTCCTTGACGATGGAGGCGGGCCGCTCGACAACCTCGCCCGCGGCGATGCGGTCGATGGTGCTGTTGTCCAGAACCCTGATCTTGCCGGGCTTGTGGGCCATGCTGCCTTTCATGCCGATCCTCATCTGCCGCCGTCGCGGTTACTGTTGCGGTTATTGGGTTGAGGAAGGGTATACAGGAGCGGCGCGCGCGTCAACCCGGCAGGGCTCCCAGCACGGAATTAATGAGTTGAGCCGGACTGTCGCCGCCTCCGGGGTAGACCCGGGAGGAGTTCAACACCGTCAGGTCCTCTTTTCCCATCAGGTTTTGCAACACGGCGGTCACCCGTTTCTGGAGTCTGGGCAGGGACTGGATGTCCTCCGGCACGATCACCAGGATGGTGCCGTCCTCGAGGCAGGCCGTATGATCGGAGCTGCGCAGGCGGCGGGAGATTTCCGATACCAGGCCGCCCATGGGAATCGGATCTGCCCCCTGGTCGGGTATGCGGAAGGCAATCAGTCCGACCATGGTGTGGTAGCGGTCGCAGCGATCCATTTCCGTCCGCAGGATTTCCACCAGCGCTTCCTCGGTGCCGGAGAAGACGGCGTCCTCCGTGGGGGCGGGATCATTCTCCTCGCGGGTGACCGTGCTCGCGGGGCCCGCGGCCGAAGCAGCTTTTATATCGGTGCTCATGGCCAACAAGGGCAACAGGCGTCGGGCGAACAGGGCGTCGAATTCCGTGAAACTCGCGCCGTCCAGGGGATGCAGCCTGCGCTTGTCGAGAAGGACCAGGCCTGGAAAGGGTTTCTGCGGCTCCAGGGGAACGACGAGCAGCGAGCGGCCGGGTCCTGGTTCCCCGGATTCATCGAGGGTCTCCAGGACGGTCGACTGCCAACCGCCCTGGCCCGTGTCGGTCAGGAGCCGGATGGCCTCATCGTTCAGGGTTCTGTCGTCGACCTGCTCGTCCACCTGGCTGGCGCCGTCGTCTGCTGTCAGAAGCATGGCCGTGGTGGCTCCGGTAAGGCGGCAGGCAGCCGAGAGTATCCGGTCACGGCTGCCGGGTCCGGTCGAGCCTGTGGATAGTTCGGACAGGGCCATCGCAAGAGTGGTCAGGCGATCCACCTGATCGGCGGTGGCGGCCCGTTCGAGGTAGTCGTTCAGATGCCTGTTGATCAGGTACAGGATCTGTCCGCTGATGGAATGGAAATGATGGGCTTTGGCGGCCGAGGAAAACTCGACGGTCAGTAGCGCCTTCAGAGGCTCACGGCCCACCGGGAGGATGAACACCGTGTCTTCACTGAGCACATCGGTGGGGTCGACGTCGGCACGGTCTCCGGGCCGCAGGACCACGGGATTGCCGGAACTCAGGACATCCGCCTTTTCCGCCAGGGGCGGGGATTCGTATTCGGTTTCACCGGGATTTGCGACGAACAGATCGCCGTCGCTGGTCAATACTCCTATGGAAGCGTGATCCGCCCCGGCGGCGTTCTGCAGATCCTCCGCCCAGGTGCACAGGGTGGTGGCCACAGCTTCGGGGGACCCTGTGTCCCGCGTGAATTCATCCTCCATGTAGCGGTACAATTCACCGTCGCGGACGGTTTGGAGCCGCAGGAAGCGGTTCAGGATCATGGCGAAACGGTGCGTCATGCTTTCTATGGTGCTGAGGGCGTTGCCGGCCAGTTTTCCGTCGACTTCGCAGGCCGAGATGTTCAGGATTCCGAGTAGCTTGTCTTCCCAGACGATGGGAGCGCAGATAGCCTCGGAAATCCCTGAGCGATCTCGCTGGGCCCCGGGATGCTTGTTGTCGGTGACGAACACGGCCTTGCGCGACGCGGCTACGCCGCCGGCGATTCCCTGGCCGATACGAACCCGCGTGCGGTGGACGGTGTGCTGGCTCAACCCGTAGGCGAAGGCCACGTACAGTTCTTCGGAATAGCGGTCGAACAGCATGATGGATCCGCTGCCGGCGCCGGTCGCCCGGGTGGCCAGGCCAAGAAGCCAGCGCAACAGCCCTTCCCGGTCGAGTGCTTCTTCGATCCGGCTGAGGGTACGGTGGATGGCGGCGGTTTCCAATTCGAGGAGATCGAAGTCGGTCCGGGCGGCGGAGCTTTTGCCGGTAAAGATGCCGGGAGTGAACCTTGGTTTGGCATCCGGATCTGTCGGAAACCTGGGGTCAGTGAGATTCGGTCCGGCCATCACCTGGGGAAATTCCCGGGCGCTGACCACCTTCAGTCCGAATTCCTCCGCCTGATCGACTATGAGGGCGACCTGATCGTCCAGGGGCGGATGCACCAGGTAGGTTGCCGAACCTGGCTCCAACTCCGCCAGGTCCTTGACGACCACCAGGCCCATGACTTCAGCCAGGCTGGTTCCGATCGAAAAGCCCTCCGGGTCGACCACGGCCACGATCCGGGCGTCCCGGCGCGCGGAAAGATCCGCCAGCAGGGTGAGCTCATCCTCCCCCGGGCACACAAGAACCACCGGCCATTTAATTATTTCCGCCACGACTCTCCCGCAGATTCGTCCTTATCCGGCAGTCGAACTGCTTCCAGGGACTCAATATACTAAATATGGTATCGGCGCTGCCCGGCAGTGGTTAAATGTTTCCTTGAGCGAATCTTGACCGGATCATGAGTGAACGGCTTGTGGAGGTTAAAATAGCTTACTCAGTGAGGTTTGGGCGTCAATCTTCAAGTTGTTTCTTGATCTTCATCAGCCACATGAACGCATCCATGGGGCTGAGTTTCTCCAGATCAAGGGTGCGCAGGGCCGCCAGGGCGTCCCGCTCGCTTTCCCGAAACAGGGTCAACTGGCTGAGGGGCGGCTTCGTTTGGTCAGCGATCAGGGAGGCTCCTCCGACCACCGATCCGCTGGATGGGCGACGGGCTGGCAGGTCTCGTTTGTCGGCTGTTGTCAGGGAGTGTAGAATTTCCTGGGCGCGCCGCAAGACTCCTTCGGGCAGACCGGCCAGGCGGGCAACGTGGATGCCGTAACTCTTGTCGCTCCGCCCCGGCCCGACC
>CBDUYZ010000093.1:0-8779 GCA_965371575.1 uncultured bacterium | reverse complement strand
TCCACCTGGCCCGAACGCACTTCATCCGTGACGTCGTTAACCGCGATGACCGCCTTGGGCCGGGCGCCCCCGGCCGAAGTGCCGACGCGGATGATGTCCAGCAACGCGTCCGAAGCATCGGCCTCCAGGTTGGCGTGCAGACCGGCGCGATTGTCCAGCATGGTCCGGGCCAGCACCACGAGCTCGCCCACTTCCACGGGAACCGATTCATCCAGGGCTCCGACTACCGCGGGCTCGAATTCCAATGCACCCATGGCCCGCCGGCCGGTGTAGCAGAGCCGCTCGACCGGGCTGAAAGTCTCGGCGGTGCGCCCCTGACGGGCCAGCCAGGCATCGATGATGCTGTTGCCGAACTGATCGGGCAACGCGTCGGCCAGCAGACCGGGCAGACCGCGGAACGTTTCAAAAGGAAGCCCCGGAAAATTGAACCTCGCCTGCGCCCGCCGTGCCTGGGCCCAGGGCATCTTCAGCGGCGCCAGGTCCAGGCCCTCGTCCAGAAAATCGGGGTCGAACTCGAAGGTGGCCAACCGCCGCTCATCGTCCCAGGCCACCGCACCGACCAGCCGGCCCCACATCCTGACCAGGGCGGTGTCGACCTTCTCTACCATTGGGGATCCTCCGGGTCGGGATCATGGTCCGATCTCTTTTCATGGTCCGATCTCTTGCGGGACGCCCGCTGCCGTTGCCGGCCATGGAGTTTGGCAAGCTGCAGGGGGCTGGGACCGGTGTCGGGCAGGAAGGACTCCAGCTCATCAAGCGCCTCGAGCACGCGCAGAATCCGGACCAGGGTCAGCATGCTGCTCGACGCTCCCCGTTCGAACTCCCCGACCGTCATCCGGGTCAGACCAGCCTGCTCGGCTACCTCCTGCTGGGTCAGATTCCGGTTCAGACGCCGCCGTTTCAAGCGCACACCGATCTCCGCGAGGATGGCCTTGTCACTCATGCCATAAATAGTCATAACGATGCCTCCATCAAACATTATGCATTAATTATGCCATTAAGATAGTTTTATAAGACATTATAATGAAGATAATCCAAGAATTGCAAGTAAAAAGATACTGCGTGAAATTTCGATCATACCATTATTTTACTTAATTAACGATAGTTAAATCATACATAAAACACTATTTGATCAACATCATCTTGCGGGTAGCGGCAAACCCCTCCGCCTCTATCCGGTAGAAATAGACTCCGCTTGCTGCGGCGCGACCCCGGTCATCGGCCCCATTCCAGGTGACGGTGTGGGAACCGAAGGGCAGCACACCCGACACGAGGGTGCGTATTTCATTCCCGCGGACATCGTAGATCCGCAGCAGAGTAAGGCTGGAGGTCGGCAGATCGAAGGAGATCTTCGTGACCGGGTTGAACGGGTTGGGATAGTTGTCGCCCAGATTGAAGCGGACCGGGACGCCGGCCAGGTCGGTATCCTGCAGCTCGAATGTGTCGCCACCGTCGATCGCCAGGCTCACGCGCAGGGTGCCGCCGGATTTGCCGCTCGCGGTGTTCATCACGATCTCGAGCAGGCTGCCCGCAAGTTCGACCGGTGCTGATCCCGCATAGGCGATCCGCAGCCTGTCCCCGGACGCCTTCCACTGGAACAGGCCCGCTTCGGCCAGGTACGAGGTGACATTTTCGACCAGGCCCCCGAGGTCCGGCGCCGTCACCTCCAGCCACAGTGATCGCGCCGACCCGCCTACCGCCTCCAGCGGCAGCGTCAGGCGACCGTACTGGCCCTCGGCTTCACCCCAGGCCACGGTCGGCTGCGGGGAATCGACCGGTCCCGGGAGACCTGTTTTACCCTCGGCGACTTCGCTGATCAACGCAGCATCCCATGGATCGAGCTTACCATCGCCCGACAGGTCGCCGCGCGCAGCTTGCGCGGGCGAAAGCCGGCCCGACTCCACCCAGTGCCCCAGCGCCAGTCGAGTGTCAGCCAGGTCCACCGCGCCATCGCCGTTGATATCGCCGTTGATCTCGCCATCGCTGTAGTCAGCCACAGGAGGAGATGAAGCACCGCCGGATGCGAATCGCAGGAAGAACATCGGACCGGGCCACAGCACCTCCATGCCGTGGTCGGGCGTGGTGGCTGAGATGGTGACGGTGTTGACGCCCTGGCTCAGGGCGGAAACAGGCAGCGAGAACTCGTCCAGCGAATAGTGATGGAGGGCCCCGAAATTGACCGCCTGCCACAAACCGTTGATATCGATCTTGCCCGTGTCGTCGCCGTTCCAGGTGCTGACCATCATGCGCGCGCTGGTGGCCGTGGTCAGGTCGTCTTCCGCCGGGATGGTGAACTCCGCCGACTGGGAACGGCCGTCGCGCACCCAGAAGGCGGTGGGCAGGCTGTCCATGGCATACATCTTCACAACGCCGTCGCTGTGCCGCAGCGAGAGGTCCTCGACAAAATCCGCGACGTACCACACGCCGGTATCGTCCAGGATCCTGGCCTGCAGTTTCACCGAACCCGGCTGCTGGTCCGGGATCCAATCCACGTCCCAGTTCACCTCGTAGGGCGCGTCGGTCAGCGTGCCCACGATGCCGCCGATGGAGATCGTGGTCGCGTACTTGGGCCGGAAATACTCGCGGTGCCACTCGGCGAACACGCCGTCGCCGTCGGTGTCATAACCTTCGTAATAGGCCAGGACCTGTACTTCCGCCACCGCGCCGGCCGCCACCGCGCCGACGGTGACGTCGACCGCGTCGATGATCGTGTCGCCGGCCGCCGGGCTCAGGATACCGCCGGTCGGATGGGCCACCGAGCCGTCGTAATAGACCCGCATCACCACGCCGTACCAACCCCACTGCCCCCAGTCGAAGCTGTTGCAGATCTGCCGGTCGGCCGTGCCCTCCAGCGTGACGGTCCCTGTTTGCAGCTGGTCCAGGGGAACGTCGATCATCAGGTTGTCCTCGTACATGTAGCATTCCGGACGCGTCGAGGGGATCGCCGCCAGCTCGGGCAGGTGCAGCCACGATCGGTCGTTGATACGAATCATCTTGTGCGACGTGCCGGGATGGCCGCCCCAGCGATCGATGATCATCTCGGCCCGGACCGCGCCGGTCAGGTCGGGCACTTCCAGACTCAACACGGGGTTCGGCAAAAAGGCCCAGGCGCCCGGGTTGAGGGCGTCCGGGTCGGTGACCCGCCAGTCGTCGCCGACGTAGATGGACCGGCGGGTTTCCCGGTAGACGTCCCCCGCACCGGGGCCCGCCGCAAGAACGGCTTCCAGATCAGCGTGGATCATCATATCCGCAGTGGAGGAGAAATTGCCGGCGGTGTCCACGCAGGTGACCTTGAAGTGATAGTGGCTGCCGGGAGTCAAACCGGTGATGTCCAGCGCATGATCGGTCAGGAACGTCGGCCCCTGCAAGAGGCCCAGTTCGTACTCCGTGGTCAGGCCGTAGGCCACCCGGTAGAAGGCCGGTTCGTCGGTCTGCCACGAAAGCTCCGCGTGATCCAGGTAGGGAGCCACCGTGATGTCGCCGATGACCGGACCGGTGTAGTCGCCGCCCGAGCCGCCGTCCTCGGGATGGATCGGGCTGGCCAGGTTGAAGGCATAGTCGAAGGCCGCCGTCTGGGCGCCAGCTCCCGCATCAAGGCCTCCGGCCACCCAACCGCACAGGTCCAGGGTCATGGCCCGGGTCAGGGCCGCGGCCTGCTGCCAGGAGTAACCGTCGGCGGAATACAGGCATGACCACGCTCCGGCCTGGCGGCGCACCTGCAGCCACAGACCGTCGGTGACGCCCGGCGCCGCTACCTCGCCCAGATCGCTGAAGACCGCGCCGGTGTAACTGCCCCAGCTCACGGCCCAGCCGCTGCCGGTGTGCTCACCCAGTATCTGAACCACTTCCCCGCCCGTGCCCTCGCAGCGAAGTCCGCCGTAAGCGTCACCGTTGAAGTCGACCGTGGCGAGTTTGAGCTCCAGAGCGATGTCCCCATCGGTCTCGGGTTGGTGTGCGAAGAACGTCTGGGCGCCCGCGGCCCAGGGGTCCTGAGTCACCAAAGGCAGGTCGACCAGCACATGCCCCACGCTTTGACTCACCGCAGCGCCCGCCGTGCCATCGGTCACCGTCCAGGGCGGACCGAGGTCCGCATCGTGGAAATCATCGGAGATGAACAGCGCAGACCGGAAGGAAAGCGGAACCGTCACCAGGATCGGGATGACATCCGACGTCCCCTGGTTGTCCTGATCGTCGGTGGCCACGGCGCGGATCTGGTGGCTGCCCACCGCCGGATCGGTCCAGGTGAACTCGTAGGGGGAGGTGGTGTCGGTGGCCAGCAGCACGTCATCGGCGAAGAACTCCACCCGGGTGACCACTCCGTCGGCGTCTCCGGCCACGGCGGTCAGGGTGACGGGGTCGGTGAAGGAGAATTCGTCGCCCGGTAACAGTCCGTGCAGCGTGATGACCGGACCGGAGGCGGGCAGAATGCCTCCGTCGGGACCGGCCCCGAAATTGATCTCGACGTCACGCGGCGTGAGGGCCTGGCTGTACACCGCCGCCAGGTGGATCGTCCCGAGCCAGAACCGCGTCCCGTCCATCTCCGCGCCGATACCCAGACGGTAGGAACCGTCCCAGTTGTCCAGGGTGCCGCCTATGGTCTCGGCCACGGTTTCGACGCCGTCCAGGTAGATGCGCGCGTTGCCCGCGATATCACGCGTGTAGACCACGTGCTGCAGATCGCCGGTCAAGGAGCCTTCCGGAGAAATCGTCTCGGGCTGGCCATTGAGCGAGGTTTCGGTGGTGCGCAGGCGTGCGTCGAACACCGTGGTGGGCAACGAACTCCACAGGCCGTGGGCCAACGTCGCGTTGCGGTTGCTGGGGTCGATCGACACGGTGAGGATACGGGCCGGCCCCGACTGGCCGGTGGTCATCGGATCGACCCAGGCCTCCATGGTGATTTCATCGCTGGCCATGCAGGTACTGATGATCTTTTCCGCCGGCCCCGGCGAGGAAATCAAAGTAGCCGCGGTCAGATCAAGGCCGCCGCCGGACAGCCAGGCCACCGTATTGGTGTCGGCGATGGCCAGATCGAGTTTGGGCAAGGCCGTGGAATAGTCGAAGACGACGTCGCCCGCACCAGCGTTGAAGTAATAGAGGGCCTGCAGATCGTCCGTGACGCGGACTCCGTTTCGGATGTCGCCATCCTCGGGAACCACGGGATCGGCGGTGTCGAAGAAATAGTCCACAACCACGTCGAAGGCCGGGGCCGGCCGGCCGTCGAGTATCTTGTCGCCGACCGGGTCGTCCAGCTCGTAGTCCGGATCCTCGTTGACCATCCTGGCATTGCCGCCGAACACTCCCACGCTTGCGACGGTCATGGCATGGTCGAAGACGAAGGCCTCGGTCCAGGTCTCGCCGTCCTGGGAGTGGAATCCGCGCCAGGTGTTTCCCGAGCGGCCGAGTCGCAACCAGAGGGCGCTGCCCGCGGTGATGTTGAATTCACCCCGGATCCTGGTGATGCCGCCGGTGACGGTGGCGCAGGTTATCATCAGATCCAGCCCGGCTTGGCAGTAGTCCAGACGCAGGAAACTGGTCGAATTGGTTTCCGCCAGCAGACCCTGGATCTGGTAACCCTCACGGGGAACGGATTGGAACTTGGCCTCGATCTCGAAGTCGCCGTCCGCCACGTCCTGCAGCAAACGGACCGCGCGGTTGGGGTTTCCCCGCGGATCGTGCCCGGAATCGGCGGGAAGGCTGATCGTCAGCCAGCCGTTCAGAACCCCGTAGCTGCAGTCGCCGGCCGGATCGACGAAGCTCCAGGTGGCCGGATCGAGCTCCAGGCTACTGAAATCGTCGGAAATCTGGGCGGATACCGACACGGGCGCCGCCAGCAGGTACAGCGCCGCAACCAGCTTAAACACCGGGTGATGAATCGAGTTTTTCATCAACCTATTCCCTGGCAAGTTGTCGGGTGGGTTCCGATTTCAAGTACATCAGTAATTATACAGGACATTATTATACATAACAATCATTTTTTTGATTTTTTATTTGTTCAGCGGGAAAACCAGGCGGCGGGTCTATTTCCTATACGGCCATATATCACAATGTGTTAGGTGTCCCCGCTGAAAAACACCCCCGAAGCTCGCGGCTCCCGGGGTGAATTCCGATCAGTGGGTATCTAGAACCCAGTGGTCATCGCCATGATCGCCTGATCGGCCAGATCCTTGAACTGGCTCCAGTACAGGCCCAGGATCAAGGTCGGGATCGCCAGCACGGCCAGCACGGTATACTGCAGCCAGTGCAATTTCAGCGGTGAAGTATCCGCACCCTCGGCGGGCTTCTTCATGAACATCACATTGACGACCTTGAAGTAGTAGTACAGGCCCACGACCGAGTTCAGCGCGGCGAGGATCGCCAGCCAGAACCATTCCTTGTCCATCACCGCGGTAAACAGATAGAACTTCCCGATGAACCCGGCGAACGGCGGGATGCCCGTCAGCGAGGCCAGGAAAATCACCATCATCGCTCCGGCCCAGGGAGCACGGAAACCCAGGCCCACGTAGTCGTCCAGCTCTTCGCTCTTGAGGTGGTTGTTGATCGCGACCACGAAGAAGAAAGCACCCAGGTTCATCAGCATGTAGACCAGCAGGTAGAACAGGATGGCCTGCAGGCCGGCATCCGTCAGCAGCACGAAGCCCATCAGGATGTAACCCACGTGGGCGATGCTCGAGTAGGCGAGCATGCGTTTGACGTTGGACTGCCTGAGCGCAACCAGGTTGCCGTAGGTCATGGTCACGGCCGAGATCGCGGCGATCAGCAACGGCCAGTTGATGACGTGGATGATGCCCACACTGGCGGCGGCATCCGGGCCGGCGGCGAGCGTGGTGTAGAAGAAGCGGATCATCAGAGCGAAGCCGGCGGCTTTGGGGCCTACCGAGAAGATGGCGCTCACGGGAGTCGGGGATCCCTCATAGATGTCCGGGCACCAGTAATGGAAGGGCACCGCGGCGATCTTGTAGCTCATGCCCGCGATCACCATGACCGTGGCCACCAGCAGGGCGAAACCGTTCACCGGACCGGAGACCAGGGCGGCGCGGATGCCGGCGAAGTCCATCGCGCCGGTCATGCCGTACAGCAGCGACAGGCCATAGAGCATGATCGCGCTGCTGACCGCGCCGAAGAGCACGTACTTCAACGAGGCCTCGGTCGAACGCAGGCTGGTCCGCATGTAGCCGGCCAGCACGTAGCTCACCAGGCCGACCGCTTCCATGGACAGGAACAGCATCAGGATGTCGCGCGCTTCGGCCATGACCATCATCGCGACGGTCATCAGCAGGATCAGGGCGTAGAACTCGCCCTTGTTCTCGCGGGTGCGGCCCATGATCTCTTCACTGGTCCAGGCGAACAGCACGGTGGCCAGGCCGGCGAAGATGAACAGGATGCGGAAGAAGGACGCCAAGCCGTCGACCACGACCAGGTCGCCCATGATGGGCAGGCCCGCCGCCAGGCCCGGCTCGTACAGGCCTGCCGCGGCGTAGATACCGGAGGTGATCAGGGCGAAAACCGAGATAACGAACGGCACCGCGGGTTTCTTGCCCCTGGTCACCAGGTCACCGATCAGGGCGACCAGGAATCCGATACACAGCACGGCCTCGGGAATCCAGTGTCCCATGTCCGACCAGTCGGGGATGTTCACGTTCAACAGTTCCATCGAGGAACACTCCTGTCGCAGCGCCGCCTAGCCGGCCACCACCTTGATCAGATTGTTCAGGGTCACCTTCATCAGATCCAGCACCGGCATGGGATACACGCCCAGCAGCAGCACGATGATGCCGATCGGCACCAGGGTGAACATCTCGCGGGCATTGATGTCGGGCAGGCTGTCCCACTTCTCGTTCTTCGGGCCGAGGAACACGCGCTGCAGCATCCACAGCACGTAGGCCGCACCGATGATGATACCCAGGGCCGAGATGATGGTCACTGTGCGGTAGACCGGGAAGGCACCCATGAAGATCATCGCTTCGCTGACGAATCCGCTCAGGCCCGGCAGGCCCAACGCGGCGAACAGGGAGAAACTGAACACGGTGAAGTAGATCGGCATCTGCAGGCCGAGGCCTCCGAAACCGTTGATCTCGCGGGTGTGGGCCCGGTCGTAGATCACGCCCACGCTGAGGAACAGCATGGCGGTGATGGTGCCGTGATTGAACATCTGCAGCACCGCTCCGTTGATGCCCGCCGAGGTCATCGCCGACATGCCCAGCAATACGTAACCCATGTGACTGACCGAGGAATATGCCACCAGTTTCTTCATGTCGGTCTGGGCCATGGCGCAGTAGGCGCCGTACAGGATGTTGATACAGCCCAGCACGGCCAGCGCGTAGCTGAACCAGACGGCCTGGTCGGGGAGCATGGGGTAGCTGATCCGCAGGATGCCGTAGGTTCCCATCTTCAGCAGAATCCCGGCCAGGATGACGGACACGGCCGTGGGCGCCTCGACGTGGGCGTCCGGCAACCAGGTGTGGAACGGGAAGATGGGTACCTTGATGGCGAAGCCGATGAACAGGGCTATCCACATGATGTGCCGGATGTTCGTGAGGTTCAGCCACTCGCTGTGGTTGGCCTGGTCGAACATGTGGAGCATGTTGAAGGTGTGGCCGCCGGTCACCGGGTCGCTGACGTTCAGGTAGAACGCGATCATCGCCAGCAGCATCAGCACCGATCCCGCCAGGGTGTACAGGAAGAACTTGATGGCGGCGTACTCGCGCCGCGGACCGCCCCAGATGCCGATCAGGAAGTACATCGGCAGCAGCATCACTTCCCAGAACACGTAGAACAGGAA
>CBDUYZ010000092.1:0-8926 GCA_965371575.1 uncultured bacterium | reverse complement strand
TGTTTGGCCATGGACTTTCTCCCGTTGAGTTGGAGCGGATCAGTCTAGGGTTTGACCACGCGAATGGCGCCCGGTTCGGGGCAGGCGTAGAAACACAGGCCACAACCGGTGCAGTCGGCTCCGATGTAATAGGCCGGGTGGTAGCTGGCGCTGTTGAGTATGTCGCTGATGGCGATGACGCTCTTCGGACATACGGCCAGACACAGCTGGCAACCCTTGCAGAGCTCTCCGTCGACCTCCATGAAAGGCACGTCCAGCGCGGTTTTTTCAGTCATGTATATCACCTCGTCGAGTTAAGGTGAGGAGGCAAGAATGATGTTGCCTGCCAAACATAACAGGTCATGGCACCGGCCCCAAAAAATTGTTTACGGTCGGACGAGCCGAATATCCATGATCATAACCATCTGTCTTTCCCCTACTTTGTTCAGGAATCCCCGAATTTCGGTTTGCGCTTCTCCAGGAAGGCGGAACAGCCCTCCCGAGCGTCATCGGAGGCACCACAGACGCCGAACAGGGCCGCCTCCAGGCGGCAACCGCCGGCCTGGTTCATTTCCAATCCTTCACCCACCGCCTTGAGGGCCACACGCAGGGTGAGAGTGGATTTTTCGGCCAGTGCCTTCGCGACGATCCGCACCGAATCGGTGAATTCATCCGTGGGGTAGACCTTGTTGACCAGGCCGATGGCCATGGCGTCGACCGCATCGATCATATTCCCCAGCAGGATCATTTCCAGGGCGCGGCCCCGGCCGACGAGACGGGACAGGCGCTGGGTTCCGCCGAAGCCAGGAATCAGCCCGAGTCCTGTTTCCGGCAGTCCCAGGCGGGCCTTGTCCGAAGCGTACCGGAAGGTGCAGGCCATGGCCAACTCGCACCCGCCCCCCAGGGCGAATCCGTTCACAGCGGCGATGACGGGTTTGCCCAGGTTTTCGATGCGGTCCAGGACCGCTTGGCCCCGGGCGGAAAACTCTTCCGCCTGGGTGGCCGTCATTTGGGCAATTTCACCGATATCCGCCCCGGCCACGAAGGCCTTGTCCCCCGCCCCGGTCAGCACCACCACCCTGGCTTCCGGGTCCTTGGCCAGATCCGCAAAACAGGCGTCCAATTCGCCTATGGTCTCGTTGTTCAAGGCATTGAGCTTGTCCGGACGGTTCACCGTCACGGTGGCGATCCCGTCGGTGTACTCGCAAAGGATATTATTGTAACTCATCGGCTTGTCCCTTTCGGTGTCGGGAATGAAAAAGCACCTTAAGCTCAAGCACTATAACAAATCACCTGTATCTCTGAAAATGTTTCTGTGGGGTTCCCGGGCCTACATAGGCCTCGACTGGTGGCGGTGGAGCCATTATAATGGCATATTGATTACACTTGGGGGATGCCAAACCAGCGACAACCGAATGGATATCCTGCGTATCTGCCCAGGCGATGGAGAATCATGGTATGAGTGAACTGATTCGTAGCCACTTTTTCCTGCCGCTGGTAGTACTTTCCACCCTCGTGCTGGCACTGACCTGGGCCCTGTACCGATCTTGGCGCACACTGCGTGAACTCCGTTCCCGTCAGAGGGAAAGCGCAGAGGACCGGCAGCTCCTGGAAGGGCAACTCAGCCAGGCGCACCGCATGGAAGCGGTAGGCATCCTGGCCGGAAGCATCGTCAACAACCTGAACAATCTGCTGACCGTGATCCTGGGGCATACCCGGATCGCCGCCAACCAGTTGCTCCCCGGGGCACTCGTACGGGAAGAACTGGACCGGATCGACAAGGCCAGCCATCTGGCCAGCGAGTTGATCCGTGAGATCAGCGACTTTTATATGCAGGCCGACCAGGCCCGCAAACCCACCGATCTGGTCCCGGTCGTGCGGGACACACTCAAACTCATCCGGGACATCCTGCCCTCGAGCATCACCATCAAATCCGAATTGAAACCCTGCAACCCGGTCCTGGCTTCGGTCACGGGCATTCAGCAGGTGCTGATGAATCTCTGCAGCAACTCCATGCACGCCATGTATCGCAATACGGGCACCCTGGAGATCCTTCTCGAGGAGGAAATCGTGACCACGGGCCGGAAGGCGCTTCCCAAGGATCTGGCGCCCGGCAGCTACGCCCGCCTGACCGTGAGCGACGACGGCCGGGGGATGGACAGTCAGACGATGGAACGGATCTTCGACTCCTACTTCACCGGCACCAAGAACGGGAGTAAGATGGGCATCGGTCTGAGCACCGTGTCCCGGATCCTGGCGGACAACAACGGGACGACCATCGTCCACAGCCGAGTCGACGAGGGCACGAAGTTCGACATCTATTTCCCCCTCATCGCCTGGGAAATTCCCAGCGCCGTGGAACGGAAATCCGGCGCTGCGGTGGAGGCGGAGGTATTCGCCAACGGGCACTTCACCGGTGAGGCCTTCCCCGACGCAGATACCCCGTCCGGTGAACCGAGGTCCGTACCTGCGGCCACCGTGCTGCTGATCGACGACGAGGAGATGGTGGCCCAGGTAATGACCAGTGGGTTGCGGCGCCAGGGATTCCGTGTGATCATGCATACGGACAGCCGCAAAGCCCTGGCTGATTTTTCCCAGACACCCGAAATCTTCGATGTCGTGGTCACCGATCAGATCATGCCCCATATGTCCGGCGTCCGCCTGACCCGGAAGATCCATGAAATCCGCCCGGACATCCCCGTCATACTCTTCACGGGGTTTCGCGACAGCTTCCAGGAGACACAGGCACGCGAAGCCGGGGTGGTCGAATTCCTCATCAAGCCCGGCAGCCACCGGGATCTCGCCAATCTCATCCTCCGTTTGGTGCGTCGCAGTATGACCGGCCGTGGCTGAGGGTCCGCTTCGCACCCCAGATGATTTATCCGGAATTGACGGTCCTTTCGCGAGTCTGTTAGATTCCTACGACGGCGGCCCTGTTTTTCCCATGATCCCGCCCGAATTTTTTCGCAACCGGCACCAATGCTCACCCCGCAAAGGGAACCATCATGACCAATTCCTTCGCCGACAAGCTCAAACGATTGAATGGACTGCGCGCCGAGGCCCAGGCCGGCGGCGGCCCCGACCGGGTGGAGAAGATCCACGCCAAGGGCAGATTGACCGCCCGTGAACGCATTCATCTCCTGCTGGACGAGGGCAGTTTCCAGGAAACCGGGGTCTTCGTCACGCACCGCAGCCACGAAATGGGTATGGAAAAGAACCGCCCGGTCGGTGACGGCATGGTCACGGGCACAGGCCGCATCGACGGTCGCCAGGTCTACATTTTCGCACAGGACTTCACGGTCTTCGGCGGGTCCATGAGCGAAGCAAACGCCCTGAAGATCTGTCGCCTCATGGACCAGGCCCTGGAAAACGGCTGCCCGGTGATCGGGTTGAACGACAGCGGCGGAGCCCGCATCCAGGAGGGCGTGCGCTCCCTCGCCGGATACGCCGAGATCTTCTGGCGCAACACCATGGCTTCGGGTGTCGTTCCCCAGATCTCCGCCATCCTGGGTCCCTGCGCCGGGGGCGCGGTCTACTCGCCCGCCATCACCGATTTCACCCTGATGGTCGACCAGACGAGTTTCATGTTCGTCACCGGGCCCAACGTCATCAAGATGGTCACCAACGAGGACGTCACGTTCGAGGAGCTCGGCGGGGCCAACACCCACTCGACCAAGAGCGGCGTCGCCCATTTCATGGCAGCCAGCGACGCCGACTGCCTGCTGATGACCCGCCGGCTGATGAGCTTTCTGCCCCAGAACAACCTGGAGGAACCACCCCGCGTCACGCCCACCGACGATGCGAACCGGCGCGAGGAAAAACTCAACGACATCGTCCCGGACGACAACCGGAAGCCTTACGACATGACCGAGGTGATCCGCCTCGTCGTGGACGAAGGCGACTTCATGGAGGTCCAACCCCGTCACGCCCAAAACATCCTCTGCGGCTTCGCCCGCCTGGACGGCCAACCCGTGGGTGTCGTCGCCAACCAACCCAAGTACCAGGCCGGGGTGCTGGACATAAACTCCTCCATCAAGGGAGCGCGTTTCGTCAGGACCTGCGACTGTTTCAATATCCCCCTGGTCGTGTTCGAGGACGTGCCCGGATTCCTGCCCGGGACGGAACAGGAATACGGCGGCATAATCAAGCATGGGGCAAAGTTGCTGTACGCCTTCTGCGAGGCCACGGTGCCCAAGCTCACGGTCATCACGCGCAAAGCCTACGGCGGCGCCTACGACGTTATGAACAGCAAGCACATCCGCGCTGACTACAATATCGCCTGGCCCGGCGCCGAGCTGGCGGTCATGGGCTCCGAAGGGGCCGTGAACATCCTGTACCGTCAGACCTTGGCCGAAAGCGACGACCCGGACGCCGTACGGAAAAGCCTGGTCGACGAATACAACGAGACCTACGCCAACCCGTTCATCGCCGCGGGACTCGGCTACCTCGACGATGTGATCGAGCCTGCGGACACGCGCCATCATCTAATCACCGCCCTGAACAACCTGCGCGGAAAGAAACAGAATCTACCCCCGAAGAAACACGGAAACATTCCCCTGTAGGGAGAGGATCGTGGCAACCAGCAAGACAGACAGGAAATTCAACAAGGTGCTCGTGGCCAACCGCGGCGAGATAGCGGTGCGCATCATCCAGGGGCTCAAGGAAATGTCCCTCGAAACGGTTGCCGTCTACTCGGAAGTGGACCGCACCGCCCTGCATGTACTGATGGCGGACGAGGCCGTCTTGATCGGCGAAGCTCCGGCCGCCGAGAGCTACCTGGTGGCCGAGCGGATCCTCACCGCCGCCAGGGAAACCGGTGCAGGCGCCATTCATCCGGGCTACGGATTCCTCGCGGAGAACGGGCCCTTCAGCCGGCAGGTCGAGAAAGCGGGTATGGTCTTCATCGGCCCGACCGCCGACTCCATGGAGATCATGGGCGATAAGCTGGCCTCCCGCCGCAAGATGCGCTCCAGCGGCATTCCTGTCGTACCCGGCACCGACGAGGCCGTGACCGATCCAGAGGTCGCCATCGGCATCGCCGAGGAGATCGGCTACCCCGTTCTGTTGAAGGCTTCCGCCGGCGGCGGCGGCAAGGGGATGCGAATCGTACGGGAATCCGGCGACATGGCCAGCGCCCTGCGCCAGACCATGGGTGAGGCCGCCAGCGCCTTCGGCAACGACGCCATCTTCGTGGAAAAATACATCGAGGATCCCAAGCACATCGAGGTACAGGTCCTCGGTGACGGCCAGGGAAACGTGATTCACGTCTTCGAACGGGAATGCTCGGTGCAGCGGCGCCATCAGAAAGTGATCGAGGAGAGCCCATCCCCCTCGCTCACTCCCGAACTGAGGGACCGGATCTGCGCGGCCGCGGTCCAGACCGCCAGGGCCATCGACTACCGGGGCGCCGGCACCGTCGAGTTCATACTCGCACCCGGGGGCGAATTCTACTTTCTGGAGATGAACACGCGACTGCAGGTCGAGCATCCTGTCACCGAGATGGTCACCGGCACGGACCTGGTCCACGCCATGGTGAAGATCGCCCTCGGCGAGGGTATCTGCTACCGCCAGGAGGATCTTCATCAGCGGGGCTGGGCCCTGGAGTTCCGGCTCTACGCCGAGGATCCCGGCCGGAACTTCGCGCCCAGCATCGGCCGGATAGAATCCATGACCATTCCCCAGGGACCCGGCGTCCGACTCGACACCGGCGTCTACGAGGGGTTCGACGTACCCATCCACTACGACCCCATGCTGGCCAAACTGATCGTCTGGGGCGAGAACCGCCCACAGGCCATCGCCCGTGCCAAGCGGGTCCTGCGCGAATTCACCCTGCACGGCCCTGGACACAACCTGCCGTTCCACCTGTGGGCCCTCGAACAACCCGCCTTCCTGGACGGCAGTTACACCACCCATTTCGTGGAAAACGAGTTCGACCCGGACAACTGGCTGCCGGAACTCGACGACGGGCAGGGCGAAGCACTGGTGGCGGCCACGGCCCTGTTCGAGGCCCTGCGAAGGGTCGGGGCAAAAACCGGTGATGAGAGCCGGGACCGCGCCTCCCGGAACTGGCGGCTAAACGCCCTGCGCTCCATGACTGGCAACAAGTAAAGACGGGCCATATTTGGCGCCGCGGTGAAAGGATCACGATCGTGCTGATGAAGAAACGTTACATTCTGAAATACGACGACAACCAGTACGGGGCGGTGGTGGCCCGCGAAGGCGCCGAGACCATGGTGCAGGTGAACGACGGAGCCCTGATTCCGGTCAACTTCCGCCCGGTCCTGAACGGCAAGGCCATTTCTCTTCGTTACGATGGCCGCCTACATCTCATTCATCTATCCAGCGCTTGTGGCGGTGGAAACAGCTCGGTCAAGGCCACAATCGGGGGCCGGCCCGTCAGCCTGACGGTAATGGACGAACTGCGGTCCCAAGCCCTGGAGAGCCTGGGCGACACCGGCAGCGACGGCACTATCTCGGCGGACATTCCCGGCCTGGTCGTCCAGATCAAGGTCTCTGTGGGCCAAGTCGTCCACAAGGGGGAACCGGTCATCGTGGTGGAGGCCATGAAGATGCAAAACGAACTGACGGCGGTCACCAGCGGAACAGTGACCGAAGTGCCCGTGTCCGCAGGCGATTCGGTGAGTCCGGGTGATACCCTGGTGATCATCGAACCCGAACCCGGCGTCTGACAAGATATCCTATCAGGCTGTTGAAAAACTGGATCTGGTCGCGCTGGGAGCGTAGCGAGCAGAATACTCCAGGCTGGCCTTCCTTTCCGTGTAACCATATCCCGGTTCATACGTCCTTTGCCATACCATGGACCATGTGTTGTTCACACAATTGCTGGAAAGCAATCGCGACCGGGTATACAACCACACGTTGTACTGCCTGCGTAATCCGGAGGACGCCCAGGACGTCACGCAGGACGCCTTCGTCAAGCTCTGGCGCAACTACGATGACATTGCTCCCGGCAAGGCTGCGGGCTGGTTGATGAAGGTGGCCCACAACCTCTGCATCGATCTGATCCGCCGCAGAAGGTCACAGCAGAACAACTTCGGTTTTCCGGACCCGAGCGCCATGGAACGACTTCCGGCCGGAGGTTCCGGACCTGATCTTGAGTACATGCTGGACCTGGACCAGCGGCAACGTGCCCTGTTGGACGCCATGGATACCCTGGGAGCGGAAACACGGAGCGTTATGGTGATGCACTATTTCCAGGAAATGAAGCTGCAGGAAATCGCCGCGGTCCTGGGCAAGACAGTCAGCGCGCTGAAGACCCAGATCCACCGGGCCAGGAAATCATTGCGACTCGTCCTGACGCCCCCCGCGGAACTGGGCCAGGACGTCAAAAGGGAGACGGGGTGATGAATCATTGCCGTGACATCGAACTCGAACTCGCCGCCTACTCCAGCGGAGATCTGGAGACGGCCGAACGGGACCGGATCCGCAATCATCTGGACGTCTGCGCCCAGTGCAGGGCTGAACTGGCCCGCGAGACTAATCTCCGGGAAACCCTGGTCTCGCTGCCGAAGGTGGAGGCACCCGATGTCCTGGAACAGAAAATCAAGGCGGCCACTTATCAGCCCGCCGCAACGATACCCGGCGAAAGGAAGCGGGGGCGTCTGACGGCGGTCCTCGTTCTGGCGGCGGCCAGCCTGGCGGTGGCTCTTCTGGTACCCGCCCTGCGTCCTGTTTCCGGACCGGATCAGACCTGGACCGAGGGAGAAATCGCCGCCGCCCGCCAGGAAGTTTTGTACACCCTGGCCCTGACCGCCAAGGTCATCGACCGCACCCAAAGGGCAGCGGTCATCGAAGTGTTCGCGGATAAACTGCCACACGCCATCGACAAATCGTTCAAAGCGATCAAACCGACAGCCTCAGGAGGAAACGGATGAAAACACTTCGCATCACCTCGCTATTTGCCATAACGGCCTGCCTGATGTTCTCAGCCGGGGCGCTGGCCGGCAGCCTCGACGAGGAAGTGGGGTACATCGACCTGGAATGGATCACCATTCCGGACGACGCTACGGAATACCAGGACATCGACCTGGGTCCGATCCTCGGCGATATCGCCAAGGACGCCGGGGAAAAGGGTGACGATGCCCTGGTCCAGGCCCTGGCCATGGTCCGCTCCATCCGCGTCAAGGCCTTCTCGATTGAAGACGGTGGCGGGAAGGAAGCCGAGAACGCTGTGAACAAGATCACGGCCAAGTTGGAACAGGAAGGCTGGAAATCCCTGATCAAAATCAAGGACGGCGATGAGATCCTGATGGTCAAACTAAAGTACGACGGTGAGGATCTGGCCGGACTCATGATCCTCACCTACGAGCCAGACGACAGCGTGGCCTTCGTCAACGTGGTCGGGGACCTCGATCTGGGCGTCCTGCTCGGTCTGGCCAAACAGATCGATCACGACAGCATAGAGGACATGATCGAGGGCATTGAAGGAATCAAAATCGACGATGACGATGAGGACGACGACTGATCCGGTGCCCTCCCACCAGCCGCCTGCTCAGCAGAGGCCTCCCCAGACGGGGAGGCCTTTTTATTGTTCGCGACGGAGCTGAGGTCAAAAAGCGAACCGTGACAGAAATACGCCGGCGGCCACGGCTGACCCTATCACCCCGGCCACGTTCGGGGCCATGGCGTGCATGATCAGGAAGTTCTGGGGATCCTCCTGGGCACCGACCATCTGGCAGACGCGGGCGCTGTCCGGCACCGCGGACACCCCGGCCGCCCCGATGATGGGGTTGATCTTCTCACTGGTGACCAGATTCATGAGCTTGGCGAAAAGAACACCCGCGGCCGTGGCCACGCAGAAGGAGATGGCGCCCAGCAGGGCGATCTTCAGCGAAGCCGGGGTCAGGAAACGGCTGGCGTCCGTCGAAGCCCCCACGCACAGCCCCAGCAGGATGGTCACGACGTCGATCAAGGAGTTACGGGCGGT